>NZ_JBFEGN010000039.1:0-35818 GCF_047228825.1 Siminovitchia jepli | reverse complement strand
TCTGGAAATTAGGGTATAGCCGGTTAGCTTAGTATTGCTTTTTTTAGCAGTTCGTTAGTTATATTTTCAGGGTAGAGTTTTATAAAGTAGTCAATTGGCTAGTGTGAAAACGGTATTCGAAGAAATTTTCCTCGGCGAGTTGTCTATGCAGTTTCCTTTACGGGACATGCTTTGGAACACTTTGTGTTCTTTAAGTTTCTTTACCCACTTCCTGTGATGGTAGTGCCCGCCCTGATTGCTCTACACTCAAGGGTGGGTTTTATTTTTCACTGTTTTTTTCTAACATAATCGCAACTATTAAAGCTCCGAAACTAATCATTAGCTAATCCTTCTGCAACTGTCATTAACAACACCTCCTTTCAGGAGTGCGCCAACCACCCTTGAGTAATCGTTATGCTATTGTCCTTTAATTATAGAAATTTGTTCAGGAGCTAGATACATATACTCTAAAGATAAAAACCACCCTTTTTAAATAACTTCCACTATAAAAGGATATTTCCCTTTTTTATATCACTTTGCGGCTGAACAGTTGCTAATAATAAATAGGTACATAAATCCCCGGCCCATGCCGATGTATGTAATATCTACGCCCCACACATGGCAGAAAACAACTTGAATGACCAGCTGTAACTGAATAAATTGTAATTCCTGGCCCTTTCATTTTGGGGAGGGGAAGAACTGTCCAATTTTCCATTTTTTTAATAAATTTGGGCGCTGAATTACTTTCGTAATTTGGGATTTAAATTGATATCGCTATCATCCTTTTGTTGCTCATAGGAGGGGTAAATGAAAAAATTAAAAAGCTTGGGAGCAGCAGTACTCATTGGGTTGCTGATTGGCGCAGCATTTTGGTGGGCAGCTGCCGAGGTGAAAGACCGGAAGGACCCGCTGAACAAATCCGCCGCATTTGTACACAAGGATGCCGGTACTCTTTATTGGCTCGAATTGGCCAGTCGAAAAGGGAAAGTGGAAGGTAAATTTTATCAACGGAACATCAAAGAAGAAATCGGGGAAGTACCGTTTATGAAGGTAAAGGATTACTCCGTGACAGGAGAGAAAACCGGGAAAGGGTACGAATTAAAGGTAAATAATGGCGTGGACATGACGTTTGACGCTTGGTTTTCCGGGGCGGATCTTATAGTAAAAAAGCAAGGTGAACAAGGCAATAAATCATACAAGGCAGTAGACGACGAAGAACTCGATGAATATGTAAAAGCGATACAAGAAGAGCTGCAAACTGCTATCGATCAATCAGAAGAAAAAGAAAAAGACCGTCTAAACAAATTTTTCTCCGACCTTGAAAGTGTTTACGGATATCTTTATTCCGCGGACAACGGCTCGTTTCAGCTGTTCATAAAAATCGACGAGGCGCTTCGCCAAGGTGAACTGACAGGTTCTCTTCTGATGATGGCTGACACGGGGAATGAAAACAACCCGTACGAAGAAACCAGATATGTTTTGAACGGAATCACAGACGGACATATGGTGGAGTTCTTCACCACTGTAAACGGAAAAGCAGTAAAGTTGGAGGGGAATTTTCATGAGGCCACTGGTTTTGACTTATCTTTTTGGACAACTGATGAAAAACTGTCATTTCATGAAGTAACGGAAGAAGAATTTAATCAGAAATACAAGAAATTTAAAACAAAGGCACAAAGATAATTGGATTCCCTCTTCTCCAAAAAAATAACCGCAAATCGTTAGATCTCTAAAAGGGCGGGAGCTATACTGCTGCAATGGAAATAAGAAATAATCCCAAATTACGAAAGTAAATTTACTGAACATTAATTTTGGGGCTATCTGGTAAAATTTTGTAAATTTGGCTATCAAAAATCCTTTAATCCGGCAAATTGGATATAACTTCCCCCTCCCCAAAATGAAGAGGCCATGAATTTCCAATTTATTCAGTTACTGCCAGTCACTCAAGCTGCTGTACGCTTTGAACCATGTTCATAAAAACCTTTTTATGAAGGTAGCCTTCCTGAATCTTTAACATGATTTGTCTGGCATGATAGACGAATAATCCTGCTGCTTGAACGATTTCCCTGCGGAATCTTTGGATGGTATAGCTTTTCATAGGGGCAGGGCAATGATCCTTCTTAAAAAGTTCGAACAGGTTATACGCAAATAACTTGATCAACAGGTCCAGCTCGTTGGCCTTAAATGAACCCGTTGGAATCCGGTTAATCGAAAACCCGTATTTGGCTTCCTTGATGTAGTTTTCCATGCAGGCCCTTTGGTTGTAAAAACGCCAAATGTCCATTGGAGGCCAATTCATGGTATGGACAATCGCTTCATGTTCCCAAATAAAATCTATAAACTGCAGTTGGTCCATCTCATACCGATCGGCTTTTCGGATTACCGAAACACGTCTTGGCTTATCCCAGGAAGTAGCTTGATAGTCGATTGTCTTGCCTTCAATGACGGTGTCTTCATCAACGAACCGGGTCCATGGTTCTGGATCGTCATAGATGGCTTTGGCCAGCCGGCCTGTCCATTTCAATTTACCGGCATAGTCAATGTGCTTTCCTTCCCAGTAGCTATAAAATTCTTCCCCGGCAAAACCCTTGTCAAAGCGGGCATACGAGACGGTCTGGGACTCAGAGAGCAGATTCAGTGTCTCTTTCACAAACTCAATAGCATTGTCGGCAGTATGCCGGTTTCCGGGCCGCAGGACAGCATTCAGGCATAGACGGGTCTGCCCTTCATAGACAAGCAGGGGATGGTAGCTTTTACGCCCGGGTTTATGAGGATTAGCTCCTGTTTTGGCCAATTCCTGATGCCCATAGACAGTCTCGACGGTCGAATCAAAGTCCAGGATTAAAGAGGGTGGCAGGGCAGGTTCAATAATATCGTGCATCAGTTCTTTAATGTCCAGCTGCACATTACATTTGGCAAATCTCAAATCTTTGCCCAATAAAGAATAATGTGGGTAACTGCAGCCCATAAACTGCTGGATCAAAGCATCCTTTTGCAGGGAACGGAAGTGAAAAAGCCGGCTGCAGGAAGCCACCCATCCAATAATCAAATAGACAATAATCTTGCGAAACGGAAACCTTGAATTGCCTTTCTTGATGGAATCAAAACAACGAAAAGTGCTTTCAAGCTCCACTTTTTTCAAAAACTGAAGGAAAGGAAGCAGTCCCGCATGATTGGTGGCATTTTTTAAATTAAAGTTAGCTTTAATATTTGATAGGTTTGTGGTAAACTTCACCTCAAGGGTGCTCCTTTCTTTGGGTATTTTAGTTTCGCAAACCTAATTATACCAAAGGCTGGAGCCCTTTTTGTATTTATAAACTAGTTCTTACTTTCGTAATTCAGGATAATGCTAACACATTCTTTTTTAGGAAGTCAGAGGTTAAAAGCCAGATTGGTCAAATTTGGGAAAGAGCAAATTTATTTCCTTTTAAAAAAGAGCTTTAGGCTGCCTAAAGCTCTTTTTTTCGGGTAATTAATGTGATGACAAATGATTCTCTCAATCCCCAAACGCTTTCTTGACAAATTCCAGCGACTCCGCCAATTCTCTATCCAGCTGTTCGTCCGTCGCGTTTCCTGACAGATCCCGCCACACCTTGATGTCCCGGCCAACCTGGCCGCCGGTTTTAACGAATGGTTCCATGACGACGTAGTCGTCGTAGCCGATGTCTTTCAGGGCTTGTCCAATTTCCTTCCATGGCATGGACCCCTTGCCCGGAACTTTCCGGTTCGCTTCGCCAATGTGCAAATGTCCAAGGTGTTTTCCGGTATAGCGAATGGCATTCGGGATGTTGTCTTCTTCGATATTCATGTGGAATGTATCAAGCATGACCTTCACGTTCGGCTCGTTGACTTCTTTAACATAAGCGACCGCTTCCTCGGCATCATTGAGAAGGAACTGTTCGAACCGGTTTAATGTTTCGATAAGGAGCGTGATGTCATACTGCCGTGCATATTCTGCCAATTTCCGGATGCTTTCGATGCTGTGCATGCGGGCGGTTTCCTTTTCTATCGGATCACTGTAATCAACTGGCCAGTAAGAATAAACCGTGCCGCCGATCCGGTCGATGCCGGCCTTTTGCATTGCGTCCATTACTTTTTTCATGAAGGTAATACCGTTTTGGCGGATTGTTTTATCGCTCGACGAGACATCGTACTCTTTCGGCAGGCCAATTCCGGCAGTAAGGATGATGCCGTGTTCTTCGGCAAGGTTTTTCAGCCGTTCCAATTTTTCGTCCGGCAGATGAACGAGTCCCAATGCTGCCACTTCAAGAATGTCAAATCCCAACTTCTTCACTTTCCCCACATACTTTTCAAAATCAACGTCCCATTCATCTTCCCAGTATGCAAAATAGACTCCGTATTTCATGCATATTCCCCCTTTGATTGTGAACATCAATAAGCAAATTGCGATATGTAAAAAAACCTTTGAAGGATTCAGGTGGGCTTGAAAACTTCCCATAACCAAGAGCCATACGAAAATTTATAACAATAGGGGCATTATACCACATGTAAGGTTATCACGCTTTGGCAAAAAATGAACCACATTCAAAAAGCTTTTTTCTTTGTTATGATATTGCAATATAATGACCAACTGGTATATACTGATTGTGAAAACGATCTCTTTTTTTTTTTTTTAAAACATAAGAAATTACCGCCGGGAATCCGGCAGTGAGTGGATACTGAGGTGCAATAGAATTGGTGAATAATAAAAAATCAAAATACAAACTGGATAAATCAGTCCCGATTCCGCTTTATTTTCAGCTGAAGGAACTGATCCTGAAGCAGATTCAAGACGGCATATACAAAGTGGAGGATGCCATTCCGACCGAAAAGGAACTGAGCGAGATGTATGACCTCAGCCGGACGACCGTTCGTCAAGCGATCACCGAACTGGTTCAGGAAGGCTGGTTATACCGCATGAAGAGCAAGGGAACTTTTGTCCGGACCCCAAAAATCTCGCAGAGTTTCATCCAGGCGCTTGGTTCCTTCAACGACCAGATCCGTGCACTCGGCATGAATCCGACCACGGAAGTGCTCGACTTCAAGGTTATAAATGCGCCCGAGCCGGTGGCGGAGCATCTGAAGCTCCAGAAGAAGGATAAGGTAATTTATATCCATCGCCGCCGGTTCGCCGACAACGAACCGATTGTCATGGTGAAGACGTACCTCCCGTATGACCGGTGCAGCTTCGTCCTCGACCATGATCTCGTTAAGGAGTCGCTCTATCCGGTGCTCGCCTCAAAAAACGAGACCTCCATCCACAAAATCCGTCGCTTTATCGAGGCGGTGGAAGCTAACGACTACGATGTCGAAAACCTTGGCGTTGTACCGGGAAGCGCCATCCAGAAGTTCCTGTCGATCGGCTACAACATGAACGACGAGCCAATCGAATATTCCGTCGCCCGCTACCGGGGAGACAAAAACCGCTTTGAAATCGTCATCACCGCGAAATAGAGCGAAACTTCAATCGGTGGGGGTCTTACTGCCAGTTAAAGCGGGATAAACAAAAATGAAATAGGGGGAAGCCGAATGACAGAGTACATTTTGGCACACGACCTTGGTACGTCGGGGAACAAGGCTTCGCTGTTCTCAACAGATGGCAAAATGGTCGGCAGCCGCATTGCGTCTTATGATACGCATTACTTTAACGAAAAATGGGTGGAGCAAAATCCGGAAGACTGGTGGAAGGCGGTTTGTCTCTCAACAAAAGAGCTGATCAACGGACTCCGCATCAACCCGGAAGAGATCAAGGTTGTCAGCTTTAGCGGCCAGATGATGGGCTGCCTTTGTGTCGACAAGAACGGCAAGCCACTCCGCGACTCGATTATCTGGGCGGACCAGCGCGCGACTAAGCAGGTAAAAGCTCTCGAACAACACCTTACACAGGAAGAGTTCTATCGGATCGTCGGTCACCGGAATACCCCGTCGTATGGAATCCAGAAACTCATGTGGATCCGGGACAATGAGCCGGATACGTATGAGAAGACGTATAAGGTGCTGAATGCGAAGGATTACATCGTCTATAAGCTCACCGGCACGTTTGTCACGGACTACTCCGACGGCAACGGAATGGGCTGTTTTGACCTTGAAAATCTGAAATGGTCCGACCGAATCTTGGAGGCGAGCGGCATTGACCCGGCGAAATTGCCGGACCTGCAGCCATCGACATTCGTAGCAGGCAATGTGACGGAAGAGGCGGCCAAAATGACTGGCATGGCACCGGGAACGAAAGTCGTTATCGGTGCCGGAGACGGCGTCACGGCGAACATTGGAGCGGGATCGGTCGAGGAAGGAAAGACGTACTGCTCCCTTGGCACGTCCGCATGGGTGACGACGACAGCAAAAAAGCCGATCTTCGATCCCGAGATGCGGACGGTCACGTGGGCGCATGCGATCCCGGGCTATTACGCACCGAACGGCACGATGCAATATGCCGGCGGGGCGTTTGACTGGATGAAAGAGATAATTTGCACGAGCGAGCGTGAAGCGTCCAGACAGGGCGGCAAATCGGTCTATGATCTGATCAACGAGCAGATTGAACAGGCTCCGCCGGGCTCAAACGGCCTCCTATTTCTCCCGTATTTGTTGGGCGAGCGGGCACCGCGCTGGGATGCGGCATCGAAGGGCTCATACATTGGCATCACGTCCGAGACGACGCGTGCGGATATGTTAAGAAGCGTTGTCGAAGGAGTGACGTACAACCTCGGAATCATCCTTGATGTCCTCAAGCAGCCCATCGAGATTAACGAATTAACCATTATCGGCGGTGGGGCGAAGAGTCCGGCCTGGCGGCAAATTATGGCGGACGTGTTTGCGCTGCCAGTGAAAGTGCCGGCCATCCTTGATGAAGCAGGTTCGATGGGTGCCGCGATTATCGGCGGTGTCGGTGCCGGTCTGTTCGATGACTTCCATGTTGTTGACCGGTTCATCACAATTGAGGGTTCGCAGCAACATAATCCGGAAAACACCAGCGTGTACGAACAGGCGAAGCAGAGATTCAACGATTTCTACTTTGCGCTCCGGCCGGTCTTTGAAAAACATCATGCTGAAGGAGCGGTCAATTGATGGCACTCATAACAGGCGAAGAAATTCTGAAGCATGCCCGCGAGCATGGGTATGCGGTATGTGCATTTAATATAGAAAATATGGAAATGGTACAGGCGGTCATAGAGGCAGCGGAAGAGACCGGTTCGCCGGTCATTATCCAAACGTCGGCCAATACGGTGAAATACGCCCAAATGGATTATTACTATGCAATGGTCAAAGCGGCTTTAAAGCATGCGACAGTACCGGTGGCGCTCCATCTCGATCACGGTGACGGGACGGAACTTGCCTTGAAGGCGATTCGTGCAGGCTACACGTCGGTCATGATTGACGCCTCAAAACAACCGTTTGATGAAAATGTGCGGCAAACAAAGGCGGTTGTCGACATCAGTCGGCCGGTTGGTGTCTCCGTTGAAGCAGAGTTGGGCAATGTTGGCGGCAAGCCGGGCGATCCGGATTACGGAACGGACGGTTATACGAAACCGGAAGAGGCAATAGTCTTCGTTGAACAGACCGGGGTTCATTCGCTTGCAGTCTCAATCGGGACCGCACACGGTGTCTACCGCGGCAAGCCAAACCTTGACCTTGAACTTCTTGGCGTTCTTCGCGAAAGCGTTAATGTTCCTCTTGTCCTTCATGGTGCATCAGGGCTTTCAGAACAAGAGATCAAAAACTGTATCAGGAGCGGCATCAGTAAAATCAACTACGCGACTGAACTCCGCATCGCCTTTACTGAAGCAGTGAAGGAATATTTCACGATTGAACACGACTTCGTTGATCCGAAGAAATTTACCGGCTATGCGAGAGACAAGGTAAAAAATGTTGCAAAGGAAAAAATGCTGACGAGCGGCAGCCAGGGACAGGCGCGAAATTTTAAAAAGTAGAGGTTAACGATGGAACGACTATTGCTTGGAATTGATATTGGAACATCGTCATGCAAAGTAGCTGTCTTCCGGAGGGATGGTCAAGTCGTCGCCCAAGCCTCCGCCGACTATCCGCTCTATTACCCAGAACACGGATGGGTGGAGCAGGACCCCGAGGATTGGTGGAGCGGCGTCTGCCGGGCGGTTCGCGATTGCCTGCGCTGTGGGAACGTTGATCCGGCCGAAATTGCTGGCATTGGCCTTGCCGGTCAAAGTTGGTCTGTCATTCCGGTCGATGAGGAAGGCCATGTCCTCCATCGGGCGCCCACTTGGCTTGATACGCGGGCAACTGAACTTTCTGAACGGGTACTGAGTGACATCCCGAAAGAGGACATCTTCCAGGTGTCCGGCAACACGTTTTCCCCCGCGTATTCGACGCCGAAGGTGTTGTGGTTCCGAGAGTACATGCCGGAGCTGTTCGAAAGGACATACAAGTTTCTGCAGAGCAATGGTTATATCGGGATGAAGCTCACCGGCAAGATGACGTCCGACCGAAGCCAGAGCTACGGATGGCATTTCTATAATCCTGTGACGCTCAGTTATGACGGGGATATGGCAGAACGCTTAGGCATTCCGCTTGAGAAGGTCCCTGACATTGTTTGCTGCCACGATGTGATTGGAACGGTGACGGAAAAAGCAGCGGAAGAGGCAGGGCTTAAGCCCGGTACACCCGTCGTGGCAGGCGGGTTGGACGCCGCTTGCGGAACACTTGGAGCCGGCGTTACTGGCCATTATGAGACGCAGCTTCAAGGCGGGCAGGCGGGTGGTATCAGTATTTGTTTAAATGAGCCGAAGGCCCATCCGGATTTGATCTTTTCCCCGCATGTCATTCCGGGCCGGTATCTATTGCAGGGGGGAACGGTCGGCGGGGGTGGTGCACTTCGCTGGTTTCGGGAGGAGTTCGGTGACGAGCTCAGTTTTAGTGAATTGACAAAATTGGCTGAGCCGGTCCCGGCAGGTTCAGACGGCGTTGTTTTTCTGCCGTATTTGGCAGGTGAGCGCAGTCCGCTTTGGAACCCGAAGGCGAAGGCTGTATTTTATGGGCTCAGCTTCAAGCAGACGAAAGGTCATGCTATCCGTGCAGTGTTGGAAGGTGTTGTCTTCTCTGTATACCATAATTTGCTTGTCGCAAGGGAGGCGGGCGTTGACATTGGGAAGCTCGACATCCATGCAATGGGCGGAGCAGCGAATAGTGAAATGTGGATTCAGATGTACGCAGATGTCATAGGCTGCCCCATCCGGGTGCCCAGTTCTGACACGGCGACGACGTTGGGTGCCGCTTTGCTCGCTGGTGTCGGTATCGGCGTATATCGTGATTTTGACGAAGCTGTCGGGCGCACCATCACCATTCTTCGGGAGCATCAGCCGGATCTTAAACGCCGGAAACAATATGAATCCTCTTTGCAAACATACCTGAAGCTCTCAAAACTGATGAATGAAGAGATGTTTATTTGAGTCAGTGTATCTGCTAAAAATGGATGAAGTGACGGCTTGCGGAATCGAGCCGTCCACTTTTTGCTTCATGAAATTCGAACGAAAGAAGGCTTATTGATGAAAGCGGGCGTATTACACGGAAAACAGAACCTCATCTATGAACAAGTGGATCGTCCGGTCCCAGGACCTGAAGACGTCCTCATACGCGTCAAATTTACCGGTATTTGCGGCTCGGATATTCCCAGGGTAAACGGAAACGCGGCTCATTACTATCCTATCATCTTGGGACATGAATTTTCCGGGGAGGTAGTGGAAACCGGCGAAAACGTCACCACGCTCAAGCCGGGCAACCGCGTGGCAGGGGCTCCGCTCCTGCCGTGTATGGAATGTGCACAGTGTCAAAACGGTGACTATGCCCTCTGCAGCGACTACAGCTTTATCGGATCCCGGCGGGACGGCAGTTTCGCCGAATACATTGTCATTCCAGCCAGGAACGCCATCAAATTTGAGGATACGATACCGTTCTGGAAAGGAGCGTTCTTTGAGCCCATTACGGTGGCCCTTCATGGCATTCGCCGACTCGACTTCAAACCGGGCTCTTCCGTCGCTGTTCTTGGGGTTGGCAATATTGGCTTTTTTACGATGCAGTGGCTCAAGATTTTGGGTGCCGGGCATGTCACGGTGTTCGACATCAGCGATGAGCGGCTGGAGCTTGCCAAACGTTTCGGCGCCGATGAATGCATCAATACGCAGGATGAGAATTTCTTAGAGCTGCTAGTAGACGAAAACGGCGGGAACCGTCGGTTCGACTTCGTCTACGAAACGGCGGGCAACACCACCACAATCAAATTGACGTTTGAGCTGGTGAAGAAAAAGGGCTCGGTCTGCCTGATCGGCACACCGACGCGGGAAATCACTTTTTCGATCGAAGAATGGGAAAAACTGAACCGGAAAGAATTCACGCTGACGGGTTCGTGGATGTCCTATAGCAAGAACTTCCCGGGCGCGGAATGGAAAGAGGCGGCGAAGTACATTGGTTCCGGTGATATCCAAATCGATGAGTCGCTCATTTTCAAAATCTTTCCGCTGAGCAAGATTGCCGAGGCGTTTGCATTGTTCCGAACGCCGGGAGCTGTTAAAGGGAAAGTCCTGATTGACAGTGGAAAGTGAGGGAAATGCCTAATGATTTTGACGGTCACACTTAACGTCGCACTTGACAAAACGTATCGGGTGCCGGAGTTTACAGCCGGTGCTGTAAACCGGGTCGAGAAAATGATTCCGACCGCTGGCGGCAAGGGTTTAAATGTCGCCCGTGCTGTTAGGGCCATAGGAATGCCGGTTAAGGCTACCGGTCTTATCGGCGGACACACAGGGAGGTTGATCGGCGATCTTTTGACAGAGGAAGGATTGAACACTGATTTCCTTAAGGCACCGATTGAATCCCGCACTTGTATGAATATCATCGACGCCACCGGCAGATCAACCGAACTTTTGGAAGGAGGCAATGAAGTCGGGGAGGATACTGTATCCGCATTTTTGGAGCACTTCACCCGCCTGGCGAGTAAGGCGGACGTCGTAACACTCTCTGGAAGCGCCCTCCCGGGGATGCCGGACGATATTTATGCGCAGCTCACTGAAATTGCTGGAAAAGCTGGGACGCCTGTCATTCTCGATACGAGCGGGGAGAAACTGTTAAAAGGCATTGAAGCAGTTCCGGCCGTCATTAAGCCGAACCGCCAAGAGATTGAACATCTTATGGGAAAGAAAGATTCATCAGCCGATGAACTGATCGACCACTGCAGGGCATATGTAGATGCCGGCGTCCGGTATGTCGTTGTCTCCCTGGGGAGTGAAGGGGCTCTCTTAATGGCAAAAAACGGGGTCTGGCTGGGAAAGCCTCCGAAGCTTCATACGGTCAATACAGTTGGTTCAGGCGACTCCATGGTGGCCGCCATCGCCGTTGGCCTCCAAAAAGGCGACGGATCGGAAGCAATCCTTCGCCGTGCCATCGCTGTCTCTGCAGCCAACACTCTTACTGAAACTACTGGCAGCATTCGTGCAGAAGACGTGGAGGCGATTTGGAATCAAGTTCAGATTTCCCGGCTGCTGTAGGTTGAATAAAAAGGTAAGGCCAATTTGAAAACAAAATTCCTTGGGGCGCTGGAACTTAATGTTATCTAAATTTTACACTGAAAAGGTGGAAGACGAAGATGGAAATGCTGAAGAAACTATTCTCATTGGAAGGAAAAACGATTCTTGTTACCGGCGGTGCACAAGGCATCGGCCGTGAAATTGCAAATCACGCCGCCGCTATAGGTGCAGATGTAGTAATCTTTGATCTGCAGGGAAAAAAGGCTGAGCAGGCGGCGAAAGAGATTGCAGAAACCTATGGCCGGAGGACCTATTCACGGCAGGTTGATGTCACCGATTATGAAGGGATCAAGACGGCGCTTAAACAGGCTGTGAAAGAGATGGGGCAGATTGAGCTCCTTTTTAACAATGCAGGCATCGTTATCCAAAAACCGGTCATCGAATCGAGTCCGGAAGAATGGAAAAAAGTGATCGACGTTAACCTAAACGGCGTCTACTATGTGGCGCAGCTGTTCGGGAAGTACCTGATTGAAACTGGCATCAAAGGCTCGATTGTCAATACCGCCTCGATGTCAGGCATCATCGTCAATTACCCGCAGCTTCAGGCGTCCTACAATACATCAAAGGCGGGCGTGACGCATCTGACAAAGTCCCTTGCATATGAATGGGCGGAGCATGGAATCCGTGTCAATTGCATCAGCCCGGGCTACATGTTTACCGAGCTTACGTCGTTTGTCCGTGAAGACTGGCGTGAAAAGTGGGCGGAGTTGACGCCGATGAAACGGCTTGGCAAGCCAGAGGAACTCGCCGGAGCAGTCATTTATCTTTTGTCGGACTCCGCATCGTTTACAACCGGATGTGAACTCGTTGTCGACGGCGGATTCACGATCATTTGAATATCCAATACAAGCAGGGCGGTACTTGAATTCCAAAAACTAAATTAAAAAATTTATGGATACCTATTGAAACCGTTCCCAGAAGCTTGTATATTATTTATATATCGTATTGTAGTAACATTACAATACAATTATGTAACAAAAAAATAACCGTACTGGGGGTTTGTTTTACGTGAAAAAGAATAAGAAAATGGCGCTTTTTTCTGCGGTTTTAGCTACATCATTATTAACAGCAGCATGCGGAGACAGCGATTCATCCAAAGGCAGCGAGGGCAAAAAAAGCGGCGGCGGAGACAAGATTGAAGTTGGATTTGCACTAAAGACCCAAGACTCTCCATATTTCGTATCACTGGCGGAAGCAGTTGAAAAATACGGCGAAGAGCAGGGCTGGGATGTAACAGTTTTGGACGCGAATGGTGACGTCCAACAAGAAACGGCTAATATTGAAACATTTATCGCCCAAGGAAAGGATCTCATTTTTCTTGATGCAATTGAGCCGGATGCGGTCGTCCCAAGCATCGACAGTGCGGCGGAAGCCGGAATCCCGGTTATCAACCTTGACAGCGGTGTAGCAGAAGAAGCAAACGACGTTACGACGGTCTACTCCGACAACCGCCAGAATGGGCGTCTCGTTGGTCTCGAGTATGCCAAAAAGATGGGGGACAAGCCCATCAAGTCGATTGTTCTGAGCGGAGCGAAAGGTAACGTTGCCGGTTATGAACGCCGTACAGGCCTCTTTGCCGGAATCATTGAAGGCAAGCTGGGTGTATCCGAAGAGGAAGCGTGGAAGCTTGCAGAGGAGTTTGAAAAGCAGTTGAGTTCGAAAGGGAAAGCATCCAACGATGATGCTCAGTTCTCTGTGGTTGGACAGGGCTGGGGCGCTTGGACGGAAGAAGAAGGCCTGAAAGCGGCCGAGGACCTCGTCACTGCGAACGCCGACTTGACAACGGTATTGGGTGAGAACGACCAGATGCTCTTCGGTGCGATAACAGCACTTGAAAACGCCGGTATTGACGGTGTGGACATCGTTGCGGCAGCCGATGGAGCCAAAAAAGCATTTGATCTCATCAAGGAAGGCAAATACTTTGGTACTGGCTTGAACAGCCCGACCCTGGTCGCTGAAAAAGGTGTGGAAATTGCCAAGGAGATCCTCGTTGACGGTAAGGATCCCGAAAGCTATGATGAAGTGACATTGACGGAACCGGCAGCAATTATAAAAGATAATGTTGACAAATACTACGAACTCGGTTTCTGATCGTCCGGATCTGTTTTGAGTAATGAACAAAAACCCTTCCGGCTTCCGGGAGGGTTTCTTTTTAGAAAAGGCGAATTTGAAACGGTTGACTTGGAAGTTTCTCTTGCAAGCCGGAGGGTCGGCAGACTGGGGAACCGAGCGCCTGCAATGGAAAGCAACCGATACGAAGAACTACTTTTCAAAAAGCCGAAGGAAGGAGAAGTCTTACAATGACTCCCGACTATATTGTGCAAATGAACCATATTACGAAGCGTTTTGGAGGCGTCAAGGCGCTTGAAGATGTGCATCTGAGTGTGAAGCGCGGCGAAATTCATGCGCTAATCGGGGAGAATGGTGCGGGTAAATCAACCCTTATGAAAATTTTGGCGGGAGCGTACACGAAGGATGAAGGGACAATCATTATTGATGGCCAGGAAGTAACAACTGCCACGCCGCGCACCATGATAGACATGGGGATATCGGTTATCTACCAGGAATTTATGCTTGCCCCTGATCTTACTGTTGCGGAAAACATTTTTATCGACCAGATGCAGTCATCAGGCCTGTTTATTAATTGGAAGAACTTGAAAAAACGGGCAAAGAAACAACTGGAGAGGGTCGGATTCGGCCATATTGACCCAGGTATGAAAGTCGGGGAGTTGAGCGTAGCCTATCAGCAGATTGTTGAAATCTGCAAATGTCTCGCCAAGGATTCGAAAGTTTTGGTTTTTGATGAACCGACGGCCGTACTGACACATTCCGAAACGGAAAAACTGCTGGATCTTATTCGGAAACTGAAGGCGGACGGTGTGACGATTCTCTATATTTCGCATCGGCTTGAAGAACTGTTCGCCATCAGTGATAGGATTACGGTTTTAAAAGATGGAAAATATGTTGACACAGTGGATACGCAATCCATTACAAAAGAGCACCTCGTGACACTGATGGTCGGCCGAGAAATTGAGCAGCTATTTCCGGAACGCCATGCCGAGATTGGGGAAGAGATACTCCGGGTCGAAAACCTATCCACTGCCGACCTTGTTGAGGACGTGAGTTTTACACTCAGAAAAGGGGAAGTGCTCGGTTTTAGTGGTCTTGTTGGCTCCGGAAGGACGGAGACGATGCGGGCGATCTTCGGTGTTGATAAGAAGACATCTGGCAAGATTTATTATTTCGGGAAGGAAGTCAACATCAAGAATCCGAAGCAGGCAATCAAATTGGGTATCGGCCTCCTGCCGGAAGACCGGAAGACACAGGGGCTCCTTCTGAAGCAGCCCATCCGAATCAATACGACGCTCGTCTCCCAGCAGGGAAATGGGTTTATTAACCACCGGAAAGAACAGGAAGAGGTTAAGTCACTTCTTGCGCAGATTGCAACGAAGTACGGATCTACCGAGGATAACGCGGACAGTCTTAGCGGCGGGAATCAGCAGAAGGTTGCACTCGCGAAATGGCTCGCAATCGACACTAAGATCATCATACTTGATGAACCGACACGTGGTGTCGACATAGGGGCGAAAACGGAAATTTACCGAATCATTAACCAATTGGCCGAGCGCGGCGTAGGTGTCCTCATCATCTCGTCGGAAATGGCAGAAATTATCGGTATATGCGACCGTGCAATCGTCATGCGGGAAGGCCGGATCACCGGAGAATTAGCGAAAGAGAACCTCACGGAAAATAACTTAATCAAACGCGCGATGGGGGTTTAACTTCGATGGAAGCAACAAAAAAGAAATTTGACTGGAAAGAATTTATCATTAACAACAACACATTTATCATCCTGTTATTGCTGGTAATCATCAGTGCCTTTTTGTCCGACACGTTTCTGACGACGATGAACTTGCGCAACATTCTGCTGCAGCAGGCCGGTCCTATACTAGTGGCAATTGGACTTTTGTTTGTCATTCTTGCGGGCGGCATCGACTTGTCTGTCGGTTCAATTATGGCGCTTGGTGCCACGGTTTCGGCTGTCCTGATGACAGACATGGGCCTTCACTTCTCGTTATCGATTGGTGTTGCCATCCTTGTTGGCCTGGTATTTGGCCTCTTTTCGGGAATTCTCGTCGCCTATACAGGCATCCAGGGATTTGTCGCCACCCTTGCAACGATGACGATTGCACGGGGCGCGGCGTTTGTTCTCACGGAAGGACGTCCCGTCAAGATTGCACCGGGTACCATTAGTACGCTCGTCAGTAAAGACTATATGTACCCGATTATTTGGATTACTATTCTTCTGATTATCCTCTTTACAATTATCCACCGGTATACGGGCTACGGCCGTAAGGTTATTGCAATCGGAAGCAACGAAACAGCACTCAAGCTTGCCGGTGTCCGGACGAAGCGGTATATAATGTCTACCTATGCCCTTTCTGGGGCGCTTGCCGCGCTTGCCGGCGTTTTCGTCGCCGCCCGTTCGTCGACGGGCAGCGCTACGGTTGGAAGCGGGCAGGAGCTTGACGCTATCGCTGCAGTCGTGATCGGCGGTGCAAGTCTGATGGGCGGCCGCGGTTTCGTCCTGAACACGGTTGCGGGTGCGCTCATTTTGGGTCTGATCGGCAACATTATGAACCTGATGGCGGTTCCGTCGTATCCGCAGGACATTATTAAGGGTGTCATTATTATTGCCGCAGTGCTGCTTCAGATTGCGACAAGCAAGAAAGATCGGACCATTTAACCGGGGACGGGAGGGATTGTGATGAAAACATTAGTCGTTACAGAAGATGGCCGCCTGCAAGTTGAGGAAATCGAACGGCCAAAGATTACGGAAAAACAGGCACTCGTCAAAACAGTCAGCTGCGGTATTTGCGGTACAGATGCGACAATCATCCGACAGTCGTTCAAGGGGTTTGATTCCGGCCATTATCCGCTTATCCTTGGACATGAAGGAGTCGGTGAAGTGGTGGAAGTGGGTGCCGGTGTAAAGGGCTTCAAGCCAGGGGACCTTGTCATCCTCCCGTTCGTACCAGAGCCTTTAAAGGATGGCTGTACGCTTCATTCCGGTTGGGGGGCATTTAGTGAGTACGGAGTCATCGACGATTTGACGGCCTATCGGTCGGAGGAAGCACCAGAAGCTGCATACGCCCAGCAAGTACTTCCGGATTTTATTGATCGATATGAGGCGCCAGTTCTAGTAACACTCAGGGAAGTATATAGCACGATTCTGTATTTTGGCATTCGGCCCCACGAATCAGTTGTCGTCTATGGCAGCGGTCCGGTTGCGATGTCATTTGTAAAGTTGTTGCGGCTATTGGGTATCAAAGAAGTGACGGCCATCGTCCGCAGTTCGGAGAAGGCGAATCTTATGAAACAGTTCGGTGCCACCCAATGTATCAATAGCAAAGAAAAAGATGTAAGGGAGCAGATTCGTTCGGTATACCCGGACGGTGTTCATTACGTACTCGACGCAGTAGGTTCGGAATCCATCCTTAATGAGGCGGTCACGCTTCTCAAAGACCGCGGGGAGATTCTATGCTATGGGGTTCCAAAGGTGAATCAAATCAAGTTCGATTTTGGGGATGGACCATATAACTGGAAGCTGAACTTCCAGCAGATGCCTTATAAGACAGAAGAAGCCGATTGCCATCAACAGGTGCTGGATTGGGTGGCTGACGGAAAACTGGTACTCTCGGAGTTTATTTCAGAAATCGTAGACTTTGAGCATGTGCTGGACGCGTTCCAAAACTATCTTGACGGGAAAACATCCAAGAAAGTAATTATTAAATTTGAATGACGGAGTGAATGCCATGAAGATGAGACAGGCGGTCATGACGGAACCGGGAAAAATTCAGTTTAGGGAAGTTGACGTTCCGAAAGTCGGAGACCGGCAGATCAAGATTAAGATCAAAAATATTGGCGTCTGCGGCTCGGATATCCATGTCAATCACGGAAAACACCCGTATACATCCTACCCGGTTGTGCAAGGACATGAAATTTCTGCGGAAGTGGTTGAAGTAGGCAAAGAGGTCGAAGGCATCCAGCCCGGCAACAAGGTAACGATCCAGCCGCAGGTCGTTTGCGGCAAATGCTTCCCTTGCCAAAACGGCATGTACCATGTTTGTGAAGAGCTGAAGGTAATGGGATTTCAGACGACAGGCATGGCAAGCGATTTTTTCGTGGTTGATGCGGATAAAGCAACTCTTCTTCCGGAATCACTGGACCACGAGGAAGGAGCGATGGTTGAGCCGCTCGCGGTTGCTGTTCACGCAGTGCGCCGAGTGCCGTCCATTGAAGGACTAAACGTGCTTGTTATTGGCGGCGGTCCGATCGGGAATTTGGTTGCGCAAACTGCCAAAGCGTTTGGTGCAGCAAAAGTGGTCGTATCCGAACTGAGCGAGACACGTCTCAAAATGGCGGAGCAGTGTGGTATCGAAACGATTAATGGGAAAACGGAAAACCTTTCAGAAGGCATCGTCCGGCAGTTCGGAGACCGCAAGGCAGACGTCATCTTCGAATGTGTAGGCTCAAGCACTACTGTGGCACAATCAATCGAAGTCGCCCGGAAAGGAAGTACGATTGTCGTGGTAGGCGTCGTTGCCGACCTGACCGAGGTAAACATGGGCTTTGTACAGGATCACGAACTGATGATTTTAGGGAGCGCCATGTACCAATCGGTTGATTTTGACATAGCAGTAGACCTCGTTAAAGCCGGAAAGATTGACCTGAAGTCACTTATTACAAACCATGTCCGGTTCGAGGATTACGCAGATGCATATGATCTCATTGATAACCAAAAGGACCGGGTCATGAAGGTCATCATCGACATGGAGCCGTAATCGGCTAAATTTTGGAATGCAATGTACAATGCAGGAGTGGGCCTGGCCCCATTTGGTTTTGTATTATAAACATTTGAATGTTATGACATAGTAATGTAACATAAAAGTGAATTAAAGAAAATGAAGGTGAAGCGATTGGCGAAAAAGGTACTGATTACCCCGAAATCCTTTCAAAAGTACAAAGAGAAGCCGATTGAAATGCTAGAAGCTGCCGGATATGAGGTCGTCTTAAATACGAGTGGCCGGACTCTTTCGGAAGAGGATATTCTTGAAGCGGCAAAAGCAGGTGTTGAGGGCATTATTGTTGGTGTTGATCCGCTTCCGGCTCGTGTTCTTGAGGCATGCACTGACCTGAAGGCTGTTTCCAAGTACGGCGTTGGAATGGACAACATCGACCTGGAGCGGGCGGAACAGCTTGGGATTAAGGTGAGAAATGCTGTTGGAACGAACAGCATTTCTGTTGCAGAGCTTGCGGTGGGTCTCATGTTTGAAAGTGCCCGTTATCTGTCCCGCCATATTTTTACGGTAAAAGGCTTTAAATGGGATCGTCTCATGGGTACTGAATTAACTGGCAAGCATCTCGCCGTCATTGGCGGCGGTCAGATCGGGAAGGAAGTCGCCAAACGGTGCCGCGGTCTCCAGATGGAGGTTACAATTTATGACCCATTCTTCAACGATCCGGAATTCATCGAGGCATATGGCGTGAAGCGAACAAACGATTTTGATGCGCTCATAAGATCTGCCGATTTAGTTACGCTTCATCTCCCGGTGACGAACGACACGAAGCATATGATCAACGCCGGAGTTTTAGCCAAAATGAAGCCGACATCCATTCTCATCAATACAGCCCGCGGAGAACTCGTCGACGAAGCTGCACTCTATGAAGCATTGAAGAATGGCCGGATTGCCGTCGCTGCGCAGGACGTGTACTCTATGGAGCCGCCGGAAGAAGGTGATCCGCTTGTCAGCCTTCCGAACTTTTTGCTTACGCCACACCTTGGAGCATTTACGAAAGAAGCAGTCGAGCGGATGGCGGTTAAGTCGACAGAGAATCTGCTTGAAATGCTGAAGGACGGCGAGTGAAATGACAAAGGATCGGATCATCACGACGGTCAGAGGAGATATTCCAGCTTCTGAAATGGGTATTTGTCACAGTCATGAGCATTTGTTTATTAAAAAGGGGCAGCCGAAAATGATGGATCCGTCGCTTCTCCTGGATGAATATGAAAAGACGAAGGCTGAGGTAGAGGTGTTTATGGAACTGGGCGGCCGAACGATCGTAGATGCCCAGCCGGTCGGAAGCGGACGGGACGCTGCACTTCTTCTTCGATTGGCAGAAGAGACGGGTCTTCACATCCTGTCATCCACCGGGTTCCATAAGCTTGGGTTTTATCCGGAGAAACACTGGATTTTGGAGACTTCTGCGGAAAAGCTTGCCGCTCTTTTCATTGATGAAATTGAAAACGGCATGTTTACGGACGGAGAGAATGCTTGGCCTACCGAAAGAATTGATGCCAGGGCCGGTCTGATTAAGACGGCAGCCGATATGACAGGTACAGCGGGCCCTTACTTCCGGCTATTCCGGGCAGCCGCCCTTGCCTCACTTAAGACGGGCGCACCGATTATGAGCCATACGGAGTTAGGGCACGGCGCCCTTGACCAGATCAAGCTCTACACCGATTGGGGTATTCCGGAGGACCGGCTCATCATCTGCCATCTCGACCGAAAGATGGAGAATGCGGACTACCTGCTGCATGTGGCGGGGACCGGCGTCTATGTTGAACTCGATACGATCGGCAGGTTTAAGTACCATTCAGATGAGGATGAAGTGAAGCTCATCCGGATGCTGATTGACCATGGGCACGAGGACCAGATTCTTCTGGGACTTGATACAACCCGGAAGCGGATGAAAAGCTATGGGGGCGATATCGGCCTGGATCATCTGCAGGGCACATTTCTTCCGCTTCTTCGGGAGTCGGGTGTGACAGAAGAGCAGATATGGAAGATGATGCATGTTAACCCGGCAAAGGCCTTCAGCAAGCGATACTAAAAGGAGTGTTCGATATGAATCTGCCGGAAAAGGCGAAAGTACCTACGATGTATTTCATCGGAGTAACGACGACGAAGTCGTCCATCATGAAATTATTCCCGGAATGGGCGAAGGCACTTGGCCTGAAGGAAGCTGTTCTAAAGGGAATTGATCTTGAAATTCACGCCGATCCGGAACACTATCGGAAAGTCGTAGAGTTCATCAAGAACGACGAACTGTCACTTGGTGCGCTCGTCACGACTCATAAAATTGACCTTTACGAGGCAGCGAAGGATCTCTTTTACTACCTTGATCCTTATGCGCAGATGTTCGGCGAATTGTCTTCAATCTCAAAGCGGGACGGTAAGCTGCAAGGCCACGCGAAGGACCCGATATCAAGCGGCTTGGCACTTGAGCGGTTTGTGCCGGACGACTACTGGAAAGAACATGGCGGTGAACTGTTGCTGCTGGGTGCAGGTGGAAGTGCAATCGCCATATCGTCTGCACTTCTTTCCCGCGAGAACAGGGACAACATTCCTTCCCGCGTGGTTATCACTGATATCAACGAGAGCCGGCTCGCCGAAATCGAGCAAATTATTGGCAAGGTGAACCCTGATGCAAAGGTGGAGTGCCATCTTACGGCGGGTTCGAAAGAAAATGACCGGCTGCTTGAAGGGCTAAAGCCACATTCCCTCGTCATCAACGCCACCGGAATGGGAAAGGATCGTCCGGGCTCGCCGCTTTCGGATAGCGTGAAATTTCCGCGGCATAGCCTTGTATGGGAGCTGAACTATCGCGGGAAGCGCGATTTCATGCACCAAGCGCTGGCACAGAAGGACGAGCGAAACCTCCATGTGGAGGACGGCTGGATTTACTTCCTGCATGGGTGGACGCAGGTCATTGCGGAAGTATTCGATATCGAAATAGCCGGAGAGCGGTTCGACCGGATTGAGCAATTGTCCGATGTTATACGATAAATGATTTGGGGAGGAGTAAACAGATGACACAGACATCTAAAGCAAATGCAACACTGTTTGATCTAAAGACGGGCTTTTCGGAAGAAGAACAGACGAAGCAGCGCCGCTTGTCCGACATGAAAAAAATGTTCCACGATACGCAAGCTCTTCAGGCAGAACTTGAGGCGGGCAATGACTCTCTTGTCTATGAATATTATGAACTCGATCTTCCGAAGACAGACGGCGATATCCAATATGGTACGAGCATCGTCTATCCGGGTACGGTCGGCGGCGAATACTATATGACGAAGGGGCATTTCCACGAAGTGCTGGAGACGGGCGAAGTGTACTTCTGCCTCAGCGGTGAAGGGTATATGCTCATGGAGAATCCGGAAGGCGAGTGGGAAATCGAGAAGTTCATCCCGGGCCGGGCCGTCCAGGTGCCGCCGCGCTACGCACACCGCAGCATTAACACCGGCAAGGAGCCGCTCGTTACATTTTTCGCCTTTCGTGCGGATGCGGGCCACGATTATGGTACAATCGAGACGAAGGGTTATCGGAAGCTGGTCGTCGAAAGGGATGGCAAGCCGGAAATCATTGATAACCCGAAATGGCAGCAGTAAGGAGTGCCGAGGATGATGCGAAAACGGGAAATCTTAAGGAATATTGAAGAGAGCGGCTTGGTGGCGGTCGTCCGTGCGGACAATGCCGACCAGGCGAAGCGGATCACGGAAGCGGCGATGAAGGGCGGCGTTGCGGCGATAGAAATCACGTACACCGTACCTGGTGCGACGGAAGTGATTAAGGAATTGGGAACTGAATTCGGCGATGATCTGATCGTTGGCGCCGGTACGGTGCTGGATGCAGAAACGGCCCGTATTGCCATCCTGGCCGGCGCAAAATATGTTGTGAGCCCGTACCTCGAAGAGGATACGGCCAGGCTGTGCAATCGATACCAGATCCCGTACATGCCGGGCGTTATGACGATAAAGGACGTCGTGCGCGGCCTTGAATGTGGCGCGGAAGTATTGAAGGTCTTCCCGGGGGAGCTAATGGGCCCGAAAGTGATTAAAGCGATAAAAGGTCCGATTCCACAGGCAAATCTCATGCCGACGGGCGGGGTAAGCATCGATAACGTTGCTGACTGGATCCGTGCAGGTGCCGTTGCCGTGGGTGCAGGCGGCAGCCTCATCGGCAAGCCGGACGTGGACGGTTATGATAAGATAACAGAGACGGCAAAACAGTTTATCGAACAAATCAAGATGGCGAGGAATGAATGAACGAATGAACAAAAACCCGAATCATGCTGAATGGATGATTCGGGTTTTTGCATAGACAAAGGCGGAGGTGCGGAAATGGACAGTATTATTTTTGACTTGGATGGAACACTCTGGGACTCCCGTAAAACAGTGGCGAAATCATGGACGGAGGTCGTCCGGGATGCTGCTTGCAGCCGGACAGAAGTGACGGAGGATGATCTGCGCGGAACAATGGGTTTGCAAATCCGGGATATTGCAAGTATTTTGTTCGGTGATCTTAGTGAAGAACAACGGATGGAACTTATTTTGGCATGCTGTGAACGGGAGAATGCCGAGTTAAAGCGCGAAGGCGGTATTTTGTTTGAAGGATTGGAAGAGACGCTTGAGGTGCTTTCGAAGAAATACCGGCTTTTTATTGTGAGTAACTGTCAGGAAGGTTACATAGAGTCTTTCTACGCTTATCATGGCTTGGAGCGGTATTTTGAAGACTTTGAGAACCCGGGCCGTACAGGTCTCAGCAAGGGGGAGAACATCCGATTGGTGATGGAACGGAATAACCTGAAGGCACCTGTTTACGTGGGCGATACTCAAAAAGATCAGGAAGCGGCAAAATATGCCGGCATCCCGTTTGTGTATGCAGCGTATGGATTTGGGGACGTGGAGGATTGGGAATATCGCATTGAAAGTATTAACGAGTTGGTGGGATTGTTTGGTTGATGATGCGCGGGTAATTGTAAAAATAAATGTGAATCTGTATCGGTGTTTCTACCATCAAGGCGTTCTACCAAGTCAGTTCCTAATGAGGTAGTGGAGCCTTTGCTTCCTGCCTCAGGAAACGCCGGAAAATCTGATCTTCAGGCTGTTCTGTTCCATCCGGCAGGTAGAAAAAAGAATAGGGTTCAGTATTGGCTCTGGCAGCTGAACGAACTCCACCAAACGTGAAGCGAACAAACGTTATTTTGAAAAAGATGAGGAAGTCCCTAAGCAATTGCTATGGGCATTTCTTCGATTATGGCTGCCATGGAAATGATCATGCTTGCGTTGGGCGAAGAAAAAAGCTGATGCCGTTAAACAAATGGTGGAAGGTCCTGTAACAATTTATTCCCCTGGATCAGTTCCCCAAAATCATGAGCGTACCTGGATTATTGTTGGATGAAGGGCAGCCGGGAAGCATTATCAAAACCGAATTTTAGCGTTCGCACATGCTTATTTTTGTACAAGGATAAAACAGTATCATATTTTGGGTCTACCACGGTTATTTAGACTGTGGTATTTTCATTTTATGGATGGGTAATTTTCTTAGATGAAGGATTTAAAAACCCATCTTAAACAGGGATCCCCTGACAGACAAAAACAGCCGAGGAGTTGCACATTCAGATGAATAAAAAGGATATAGCCAACATTCGCAAACAATTCAAACTTGATAATGATTTATTACGGATCGGCGATATTTTTAATGTTTACATAAGAAAGGAAAGCAGTGATATTTATCATCAAGAGAGCCAGCCTTTTTCCATGCTGGAGCGGGAGCAGCAGGAGTTGTTTATGAATAACTTCAAAAAGGTGCTGACGGGTCAATTGGATGTGAAGTTATTTGCAGTAAAGTTTCAGGATCAGGCGGAAAATCACACCCGCTTTATGCTTCATGAAGGTTTGCAAGCAGATGGTGTAGAGGAATGGAAGGAACAAATGCTTTTGATCGTTGAAAAAATGTTCAAGGATGTTCAGTATGAGAAGGATATGGTCGTCACCTTCATTCGCGGGGGATATTTTAAGCCGACAAAAAGGAGCAATGAGGAAGCGGAAGTGAGTGACCGGGATGAGGTGTATACACATCCTTTTATCCTCTGCAGCATAAACCAGACGGAGCAGCCGAAAAGATCGTTGGTGTTTGATTATGTTGAGAAGGAATTTAAATCAAGCGTTGTGGTTGATTCGATTATCAATTTGGCATCTCCGAAAGCGGGGTTTTTGTTTCCGTGTTTCACAGACAATTCGGCTGATGTAAACCGCGTGCTGTACTCGGCGGGCAAAGCGAATCAGCCTGATGATCACTTTATCGAGCATGTGTTGAATGGCGAAGAGATCATGACGGCCCAGGAAGACAAAGCTGTATTTGAGTTTGTTGTAAGTGAAGTGGTGGGAGGTCAGGTGGATACCCAAACGCTTGCCAATGTATATGAGGAAATAAATCGAATGATGGATGAGGATGAAGAGGTGGAGGAAGACGCTCCCAAACTGGATTACAAAGACGTAGAACGCGTTTTAAAGATGAGCGGAGTGGAGGATGTCAATACAGATCAAGTTGAAATGGCGTTTAAAAAAGTTATTGATGACGAGAAGTATGAACTGAAAGCCAGCAGCATTGTGCCAAATTTTTCGTCGAAATCGATCAAAATCAATACGAAGGTTGCAAATATCTCTATTAGCCCAAAAGACTTAAAATATGTTAGACAAGTTAACTTTAACGGCAAACGCTGTTTACTAATCGAGGTAGATGAAGACACTGAGATTGAAGGTTTTAAACTGATCCCCGAGACCTCTTTGAGTCATTAATATGATAGTCGCATGGTGATCGTCCATGCGGCTTTTCTCTTCAGTTTGTTCTTAAATTTCTAATCAATTGGCGGCCCGCAGCAGCTATTCGACATAATTCGGGGGGTGACACCCCGGGAAATATAGAAAAGCCAAGCCCCGGAAGGCTTGACTCGATGAAAACATGTATCTATCTAATCTAGGTGCTTAATCCTTAGAAGCGTTAGCGTTTGTTTAGTACTCTTGCTGTTCTGACACGAACAAATGATTCGTATAAGTCGACTAGGCCAGTAATGAATGTTTTCATTTACATTACCTCTTTCCTATTATGATAATTTTATTATACCCCGTTTTCATGAAAGGAGCAAAGTTTATGTAACAACAATGAAAACGGAAACAACGGAAATGAAAACGATTGAAAGTCTGATTTCCTCTTCAAATCTTTAAATCTCTCGATTTTAAACCGCTTTCTCTGCTTTTTATACAAGTTTTAGGCTATTCTGTGTCAAAACGGTTCAAAGGTAAAAGAATTTTTGTGGTTCTCATTCAGGCTGTTTCCACTTGCTGGAGATTCCCTTCCTTCCGAAATGTGATAAAGCAATCGAGCTGTATGGGTCCAGCAATGTTATGTCCATACGGCTTTTTAACTGATCCGGTGATTCGCAGGGATGTTTTCGTTTTTTTACATTGATGAGCTGTTGTGCTATAACAGAGGAAGATCCCATAAAATTGCGTTAACTGCTGGCAACAGTGGCATTCTTTTACATTACCATCTTCCTAGGAACGTCTGAACCTCAAAGTTTGTGAAACAGGCGATCCCTATTCCATATTCGATCTTACGGGGGAGTCTGTTTTTGTATTATAACAGTATGAGCTCAATTCTCAGAAATCAATCTTAATTTTAGATAATATCAAATAAACATTCTAGTCTATAAAATGCTCTAATCATCTATGATTGGGGTATAATAGAATGAGAAAGGTAATAACTAGTTCGCGCCCCGGCTTGTTGTGGTGCCTAAGCGGGAGCGCCTACATTCTATATAAAATATAGGGTATAAGGAAGGTAGACAATGAGTAACAAACAAACGAAAACAGACGTTATCTTAATTGGTGCCGGAATCATGAGCGCGACTTTGGGATCACTGCTGAAAGAATTGGCACCGGAATGGGAAATCAAGGTGTTTGAGAAACTTGAAGAAGCAGGGGAAGAAAGCTCCAACGAATGGAATAATGCGGGGACGGGCCATTCTGCACTTTGCGAGCTCAATTATACACCCGAAAGACCCGACGGATCGATAGACACTGGCAAAGCTGTTAAAATTAATGAACAGTTCCAGCTTTCAAAGCAGTTCTGGTCATATCTTGTACACAGCAACTTGATTCGCAATCCGCAGGATTTTATCATGCCGATCCCGCATATGAGTTTTGTGGAAGGGGAAGAGAATGTAGCGTTTTTGAAAAAACGTTTTGAGGCGCTGTCAAACAATCCCCTGTTTGAGGGAATGGAATTTTCCGATGACCCTGAAAAACTGAAGGAATGGGTTCCGCTGATCATGGAAGACCGGGAACTGGACGAGCCGATCGCAGCGACAAAAATTGACTCTGGCACAGATGTCAACTTTGGTGCTTTAACCCGCATTTTGTTTGACCACTTAAAGAGGAAAAATGTCGAAATCAACTATAGACACTGTGTAAAGGACATCAAACGTACTAATGATGGCTTGTGGGAAGTGAAATTGCACAATATCAGCAGCGGTACCATTGAATATCATACTGCAAAATTTGTCTTTATCGGCGCCGGAGGCGGAAGTCTTCCTTTACTTCAAAAAACCGGTATTCCTGAATCAAAACATATCGGGGGCTTCCCGGTAAGCGGCCTGTTTATGGTATGCAACAATCCGGAAATTGTAGAGCGGCACCACGCAAAAGTGTACGGTAAAGCGAAGGTCGGCGCTCCTCCAATGTCTGTTCCGCATCTTGATACAAGATATATAAACAACGAAAAGACATTGCTGTTCGGACCGTTCGCCGGATTTTCGCCAAAGTTTTTAAAGACAGGTTCCAATTTGGACTTGATCGGTTCTGTCAAACCGAATAATGTCATCACGATGCTGGCAGCGGGGGTAAAAGAAATGAAATTAACAAAATACCTCATCCAGCAAGTAATGCTATCGGATGAACAGCGCATGGAAGAGCTACGCGAATTTATTCCGGGCGCCAAAAGAGAGGATTGGGATATCGTGACTGCAGGCCAGCGCGTGCAAGTCATCAAAGACACCGAATCCGGCAAGGGGACACTGCAATTTGGCACGGAAGTGGTGAATGCCGCCGATGGCTCAATCGCTGCGTTACTCGGCGCTTCCCCGGGTGCTTCCACTGCCGTTCACGTCATGCTTGAGGTATTGGAAAAATGTTTCCCGCAGCATATGAAGGAATGGGAACCAAAGATCAAAGAAATGATTCCTTCTTATGGCGTGTCACTAGTGGAAGACCCGGAGCTTTTTAAAAAAGTCCTTATTTCCACATCGGAGACACTTGGTCTAAGCGAAAATTTGCCATTCCAAACAGTATCATGAAAAAGGGACGGTTTTTGTACTTCCTTCCAAGGTAGTACAAGAACCGTCCTTATTTAATAGACAATAACCGGATCGTAAGTGCTGAGGTTATCGTACACGGCTTTCATAACATCAGGAGGCGTGTTGACACATCCGGCCGAACCTTCCGTAAGATAGGCATTACTTGCCCAGTTTTTTCGCCAGTCGGCATCGTGAAAGCCCTGTCCGTCGTTTGTGAATGGAACCCAGTATTTAACATCAACGGAGTAATTGGGATTGCCTACTGCACTTCCCCTAAGTGTATATGGAGAGGCTTTATAAAGAACGTACCAAACCCCGGGATGTGTTCCTTCATTGGTACTCATTTTTCCGGTAACGACATGCGTTGTGACTGCCAGCTTGCCATTTTTATAAATCCAGATGCGCTGTTCCGCAATGGATACCTCAGCGTACGTGTCGCCAATGCCGTTGTTTGCTGTTCTTTCATAGCCAATCGCATCATAATCCCAGCCATTTCCATAAATATTGGAAGCGGAAATGGATTCCTTTCCACTTTCAAAAGCCTTCTCGAGCATTGCCGTTTCTTTCTCGGCATTTATTGCCCAGCCATAGCCCTGGCCTCTTACCGAAATGACCTTTCCTGAATGAGTCTTGAATTTAAAATCTTTATTTAATGTTGATTGGGCTTGATTAATTTCGTCTATTTTTTTCCGAATATCACTTTCAGTGATAGATACCTTCCCGTCATTTGAAATGGAGGCTTTTTTAATCAATTCATTCGCTTGTAAAGTGTACACTTTGTCCTGTACCTTATAATCGAGGCTTCGCTGCATGAAATCCTGCAGCTTTTTTTCGTTTTCTTTTATGATCGGGCTGTCCGCTTTGATAGGCTTTATGAATGCGGGCTTCAAATGAATATCGCTCGTATACATTTGTTTCTCATAATCTTTTAATAGAGCAGCGATATCATATTGTTCTCCATCGACACTTTCAGAGATGACAATTTTGTCGTGTTCCCATTTTACCTGGGCATCTTGGGGTGGCTTTAAACTCTTATTTAATGATAGGAGCTTTTCTTCTACTTGTTTTTTCATCGTTTCGCTTCGAAATGAATCCGTCTTTTTGGGTAACAGTGAATAATTTTTCTCCTTTGTGGAAGGAAAAAATGTCCACTGGCTTTTCAACAGCTTTTTAACTTCAGGCATATCCTGATCCGTAAATGCCGTCTGCGTATCTTTTTCATCCAAAATCAGTTCTTTTCCTATATAGACCCTGTTTTTTAGTTTAAATGATTTTAATTTATGAATCACCTGATCAGCAGTCAATCCGCCGACTTTAATGCCGTTAATGGTAATGTTCGGATTGAACCGGGTTGCCTGGTAATAGCTCAATCCTGCAAAAATTAAAGCGATTAAGATGATGGTTCCAATTACAATAAAATTCCGCTTTACGGGTTTTTTGAATCGATTGCCCCGCTCTGCATCAATTGGTTCATTTACCGCACTCATAAACATTCCCTCCGTTACTGATGTCCAGCAATTGGTTGTATTACAATTCTATTACAATTATACTACAATATGTTTCGTGAGGAGTTTGTCACATTTTGTAAGGTGTGAAATTTTACAAAACTTTTAGGGAGAAGAGGATTTTGAGACATGTACCGGAACGGATCAGAGGCGAGGAGAATTGCTGGGGTATCCAAGGAGGAAAAGCTTCAGGGGAACTCGAAAAGGCTATTGGCGGATATCCAAAAGCCCCATACCGCACAATACCCTCGGGACCTCCAATTGAAGGTCTCAAAAGCCTGATATTACGTCGTGTTTTTAATTTTTCGAATTTTAATATAATATTTTAATTATAGTCATATTTTCAAAGGGAGGTTTGCAAAAATGCATATAAAACCAGTATTGGTTTACTATGCCCCCAAGGTAAAATAAAAATATCCTTTCCCTTTGTGAAGAGGGGTATTTTGCTTTTTGATCATTGAACGTCTATTCATCCTCCCATTGTTTTTCCTAAGAAATAGTAAAATGAATAGAGACCCAGTGAGGGAACACATGTACAAATAACAATAATAGCCAGAATGTAATAAATTGAATCCTTTGCATTATTTTTAAGAATGATATAGATCCCATAAGCTACACACTTTTCCCGCCATTATTTAAAAGCAGGGATTTTTTTCAGCACGATACAAACCGGAATGGCAACAGCGATGCCAATGACACTTTGTACGATGTCTCCGGGAATGGAGGTCAATGGTACGATCCAGTTGCCATATATTAAGCTTTCCCAAAGATAATAGCCGGCGATCATCGGAGGTACCGAAACGATGATTCCCAATAGGTTATATGCGATGCTGTTTCCCTTGCGGCCTCCCGCCCAGGCAATTTTTCCAACGATATAGCCCTGCAAAGCGCGTGTTAAAAAGGTGATGGGCGCCCATAATGCCCAGCCGGAGACAAGGTCAAACAAACCCATGCCGACTGCCCCGGCAAACGCTCCTTTTTTGGGGCCAAATACGATGGCTGAAATAAAAAGCATGGCTGAACCAAGGTGAACAAGACCGCCATTTATCGAAATAGGCAGTTTAATATTTAAGAGCATGGTGGATACGAAGACGAGCGCCGTTAACAGGGCCGTAAGAATGAGATCAAAAGTTTTGGTTTTAGAACTTGAATAAGCTGCTGTTCTTTCCATCATGAAACCCTTCTTTCTGATTGATACAACTTTCATTTGTACATAACTTTATCAAAGGGGTGGTCTCTTTGAAAGTGTCACTTTTGCAAAAAATATAGGGGCCAGTTTGGGGGATTTAGAAGACAAGACATAGTCAGTTTATTAGGAATACAAAATGTTGTTTTTCCACTATGTGGAATAGAAATCAACTTTTTAATAAAAATAAACATAAATAGTTGGGTGATCTGTTTTTAAAAAAGTTGCATGATGTGTTTTGTTGGAATAGGCAGGGGATTTTCACTAACATGGTAGTAGCAAAGCCAACAAAAAAGGAGAGATTTTCGTGACGTTTGTCAATCAGCAAATCATTTTAGCGGAAAGGCCGAAGGGAATGCCGGACAGCAGCACTTTTAAATTTGTAGAAAAAGATATAGATGAGCTCAAGGAAGGCCAAATATTGGTCAAAACCCTGTTTGTTTCCGTTGACCCTTATATGAGAGGCAGAATGGAGGACGCAGAATCGTACATAGAGCCTTTTCAAGTAGGAGAAGTGATTGAAGGCGGAGCCATAGGGGAAGTAATTGAGTCCAAATCGGATCTTTTCCAACAAGGGGATGTGGTCACAGGCATGTTTGGCTGGCAGCAATATTATGCCGCAAATGAAAAAGAGATCCGAAAGATTGATCCGTCACTTGCTCCCATATCAACGCATTTGGGCATATTGGGAATGACCGGGTTGACAGCCTATTTTGGTTTGCTGGAAATTGGCCAGCCACAGGAAGGGGAGACGGTAGTCATCTCGGGAGCGGCAGGGGCTGTTGGATCCACCGTTGGGCAAATAGCCAAAATCAAGGGAGCTAAAGTTGTAGGGATTGCCGGTTCAGATCATAAAATCAGTTATTTGAAAGATGAATTGGGATTTGATGAAGGCATCAATTACCGAACAGCAAAAGATCTTGCGAATGAAGTAAAGCGTGCATGCCCGGAGGGTGTTGATGTGTATTTTGATAATGTCGGCGGGGAAGTTTCCGATGCTGTATTGACCCGGTTAAACCGCTTTGCGCGCATTCCGGTTTGTGGGGCCATTTCTTCCTACAACCTGGAAGGAGCGGATATCGGTCCGCGTGTACAGGCGACGCTGATTAAGAAAAGTGCATTGATGCAAGGTTTTACTGTAGGAAATTATTCAGAACGCTTCCATGAGGGAGCTAAACAGCTTGGCCAATGGCTGCAGGAGGGAAAACTCAAGTATCGTGAAACGATCAAAGAAGGCTTCGAAAATATTCCAAATGCTTTTCTTGATCTTTTTAAAGGAAAAAATATTGGCAAGCTGCTCGTGAAAGTTGCTGACCGTCAGTATGGAAAATAAAAAGGATCATATGTTACAGAAGACATTAAGGGGTTGAACCTTTTTGTTGACGGGTATGAGTGCGTTTTTGTAATTGTAATGGGATTCATACAATCTGAAGAAAACATTGTATTGCAGCCTGTAGACAGGTGTGTTAGTATGGTAATGTACAAATGACCATAACGTTCAAATGGTCATTCGACATATTGCGGGGAGATCCGGGGGGTGACAGGCACCAATGAACAGGAAACAGCAAATTTTACAGGCAGCAACGAACTCTTTTTCCTTATTCGGCTACAAAGCTACGACAATGGATCAAATTGCCAGGTTGGCCAATGTCGGCAAGGGAACGATTTATACTTTTTATAAAAATAAAGAAGAGCTATTTCATGAAATCATTTCATCTTTAATCCTTGAAATGAAACAATCGGTTGAAAAAGACTTACATGACGATTTATCTTTTTATGAAAAGGTGGATCGCGCCCTTTTTACGTTATTGGAGTTCCGGACGGAGCATCAGCTCATGATTAAACTCATCCAGGAAGAAAAAGAAATGGGGACCCCGGCGGTTAAGGATGTGATCCAAAAGATCGAAAATACGATTATCCAATACGTGGCAAACATCGTCCAAAAAGGGATTGAAAAAGGTGAGATTAAGCCGTGCAATCCCGAGATTACAGCTTTTGTTATTTTAAAGCTTTATATTGCCCTCATCTTTGATTGGGAAAAAGTCCATAAGCCGCTGGAGAAAGAGGAAATATCAAAATTGTTTAAGTTGTATTTGTTGAATGGGTTATCCAAAAGATAATCCTTATTTTAGGGCAGGATTGACCAAATGAATAAAGTGGTCATAATTATTTTTACATAAAAATGACCAATTGAATATAATAGTCAAGTGTTTAAAGGAGAAATGTTTGTATGGAGAAATCAAGCTTTTTATCGGAATGGAAACAAATCCTGACAAATAAAAAAGTTCTTATTCCCATTGTGGCTGTCGTCTTCGTTCCATTATTATATGCAGGGATGTTTCTTTGGGCTTTCTGGGATCCATATGATTATTTGAGCGATTTGCCTGTTGCTGTTGTAAATGAAGATACAGGTGCTGACTATGAGGGAGAGAAATTGGAATTGGGAAAGGAATTGGTTGATAAGTTAAAGGATAACGATCAATTTCAATTTCATTTTGTCCCCAAAAAAGCCGGGTACAGGGATTTGGAACACCGCAAATATTATATGTTGATCGAAATCCCAAAGGACTTTTCGGAAAATGCAACGACCTTAATGGACGAAAAACCGAAGAAATTGGAACTGAAGTACGTACCGAATGAGGCTCATAACTTCCTTTCCTCACAGATCGGGGAAACAGCGGCAAAAGAAATCAGGGCCGAGGTTGCCAAAGCGGTCTCGTCCACATACGCCGAAACGATGTTTGATAAGGTTGGAGAAGTAGCAAAAGGTCTTGAAAAAGCAAGTGACGGCAGTAAGAAATTAGATGACGGAGCAAAAGAACTTGCAGACGGCTCCAAAGAGCTTAAGGATCATTTGGAAGTTTTGGCATCCAGCTCTATTGAATTTGAAAACGGGATGACAAAAGCGCGTTCCGGTACCGATGAACTGTACAAAGGTTCACAGGCTCTTGCCAGCGGAATGGATCAATTAACAGATGCCAGCGGAAAGCTTGCCAGTGCATCCAAGGATGTAGAAAAAGGCTCCAAGGCACTAAATGGCGGTATTTCGCAGGTTCAAAACGGTTTGCAGGAAGTCAGCGGAAAAATGCCTGACTTGGTAGCAGGAACAGGACAGGTACAGGATGGGTTAAAACAGTTTCAAACCCAATTGCCGAAGCAGATGGCCGATACCATCAGTGCAAAGATTCAGGCAAGCGGCCAGGAAATGAATCAAGGCTTGGATCAATTAAACCAGGGAATTAATAGCAAGCTGCAAAATGACTTGGCAAAAGGACTGTCAGGGCAGCTTTCAGCAGGGGTGGCAAAGGGAGTTGCCGGCAACATTGAAAATATGCAAAAAGAACAGATGAATAAACTTTCTCAGGCGCTATTGGATAATGGAATTCCGCAAGAAAAAGTCCAGGGAATCATTTCTCAAGTAACTGCTTCTTCCCCTTCGAAAGAACAAATTGAGCAATCCATGGCGAATCAACTTAAGCCGCAGGTAGAGGCAGGCATTAAGCAAGGAATGAATCAAGCTGCTGCCGGAATTGATAATGCTTTTAGCCTGTATAAGGGTGAAGTAAATAAGAAGCTCGGCGGTTCTACTGCAGGTCTGGACAAAGAAATCCAACAAGCAGTTGATCCGGTATTTAACCAATTAACTGCGGGGCTTGGAGCCATTCAATCCGGCCAGCTTGCACTTGAGGATGGCATCAACCAATTATCGACTGGGGCAAAAGAACTTAGCGACGGATCTTCCAAGTTAAGCAGCGGCCAACAAGAGTATGTTAAGAACATGGAATTATTCAAACAAAAAATGAAAGAAGCAAATTCAGGCGCTCACCAATTGTCAGATGGTGCCAATGAATTAAGCAACGGAATGGGGCAGTTGGCAGACGGCTCGTCCAAAATCAAAGACGGATCGCAAAAACTGGCCGATGGTTCCGGGAAGCTTTCAGACGGAACATCTGAACTGCATGATGGAACGAAGGAGTTGCATGAGAAATTGAGTGATGCGGCAGATGAAGCAAACTCGGCAGACCCCAATGATGATACGTACGATATGATGGGAAACCCTGTCGAAGTGGATAAAGAAGAGGTAAACCCGGTTCCGAATTACGGTACAGGTTTTGCACCATACTTTATTTCATTGGGGCTATTTGTCGGTGCCCTATTGATGACCATCGTCTTCAATTTGAAAGACCCTGCTGTAAAACCGCGCAATGGCATTGCCTGGTTCCTTGGCAAATTCGGGGTTGTGGCGCTCACAGGTGTAATTCAGGCTTTACTGGTAGATGCTGTTTTATTATTTGGATTGGGAATGGAAGTAAAAAGTATCCCATTATTCGTTTTTGTATCAATTATTACAAGTATTGTCTTTATGACACTGATACAACTCCTCGTTACAACATTGGGAGATCCGGGGCGCTTCGCGGCGATTATCATTCTGATTTTGCAGCTGACAACAAGCGCCGGAACATTCCCGCTGGAGTTAATTCCAAAGGCGATCCAGCCATTCAATGACTTATTGCCGATGACGTATACGGTTCAGGCGTTTAAAGCAGTCATTTCAAGCGGAGATTACGTATTTATGTGGCATAACGTAGGAATTCTGGTACTCTATATTCTTGGCTGTATCGTGTTAACAATGACTTATTTTATTGTCAAAAATAAAAAAACAAACCAGCAGTATTCAGAAGCTGCAGTGTAAAACGGAAAGGCAGGTATGATAAATACCTGTCTTTTTGAATGCGTTGGTTGACCTGAATAAATTTGGCCCTCTATATGATCAGCAGGGATGCCATTCGTATTCATCTGATTTCCCTTCGTGTTACACTCGGTTAAAAGAACGAAAGGGGAGGAATCGAATATGGGGCCATTACAAGGAAAAACAGCTGTTGTTACAGGTGCAAGCAGCGGGATTGGCGCTGCCATTGCGAAAGAACTGGCGGCAGAGGGCGCCAATGTTGTTCTGGCTGCCAGGCGCATTGACAGATTGCATGAAATGGAGCAGGAAATGAACCGGCAGGGGAGAGGGAAAGTATTTGCGGTAAGGACGGACATGGCAAACAGGGAAGAAGTAGAGGAAATGGTGAAAAAAGCGATGGAAACATTTGGCCATGTTGATATTTTTGTCAACAACGCAGGCCAGATGCTTTCGGGAACTGTCCGGTCCGGAAATGTGGAAGAGTGGGAGCAAATGATTGATGTCAACATTAAAGGGGTACTGTACGGTATCAATGCCGTATTGCCTTCCATGCTTGATCGCTCGACCGGACACATTATCAATATTGCTTCTGTTTCCGGTTTTGAAGTGACAAAAAGGAGTACAGTTTAAAGGCCCGGCATTTCAATGCCGGGATGAATGCCAGAAACATAGGTTTAAAAAAGAAATCGGCTCTTGTTTTTATTTT
>NZ_JBFEGN010000038.1:0-35840 GCF_047228825.1 Siminovitchia jepli | reverse complement strand
TGCGTTAAGCTAACCGTTACTTCTGCCTTCACGGCTCGGGACTTCCACCCTATAGACTGCGCCCATGCTGGGCGCACCAAAATAACCCTTACTTTTTCAAAGCAAGGGCATGCATGAAGTTAATCCATATTTTCAACGATGACAGAAATTCCTTGGCCGACTCCGATGCACATTGTTGCCAGCCCGTATGTTGCTTCTCTCCTTTTCATTTCATGAATCAATGTCGTTAAAATCCTGGCACCGCTTGCCCCGAGCGGATGGCCGTAGGCAATGGCACCGCCATTTACATTCACTTTTTCGGGATTGATTTCAAGTTCTTTTATACATTGAATGGATTGGGAAGCAAATGCTTCGTTCAGTTCGGCAAGGTCAATATCATGGATGGCCATTCCTGCACGCTGCAATGCTTTTCTGGTGGAATGGATTGGTCCAAGACCCATGACAGAAGGCTCCACGCCCGCAGTTGCGCCTGTTTTATATTTGGCAAGGGGCGTTAACCCAAGACTCTCCGCTTTTTCTTTGCTCATGATCAAAAGCGCCGCAGCCCCGTCGTTTACACCGGATGCGTTACCTGCGGTTACGGTTCCGCCGGGAAAAAGCGGCTTAAGTGCTGCCAGTTTTTCCAGCGTCGTATCAGGACGCGGGTGTTCATCCTGATCAATCACGATTTCATTGCCTTTTCTGTCATGGTATGTGACAGGAACCATTTCCTCTTTTAACAAATTGGCTTCAATCGCCCTTTTTGCCCGCATTTGGCTCTGAAAAGCAAACGCATCCTGTTCTTCCCTTGTAATTCCGTATTGTTTTGCCACGTTTTCGGCTGTTTCCGGCATTGAATCTGCTCCGTACATTTCTTTTAACCTTTCGTTTGTAAACCGCCAACCGATTGTTGTATCAAACAGCTCCATTGAACCGCGCGGAAATTCTTTCTCGGGCTTGGCCATCACGAACGGGGCCCGGGTCATGCTTTCGGTGCCTCCGGCAATATATACATCCCCTTCGCCGACAGCGATGGCGCGCGCGGCATACATGACTGCATCAAGCCCTGACCCGCACAGCCGATTGACAGTCACACCTCCGACGGAAACGGGAAGTCCGGCCAAAAGGGCGGACATTCTGGCCACATTGCGGTTGTCTTCTCCCGCCTGATTGGCATTTCCGAGCACAACCTCTTCTATTTCGCTTTTTTTCAATGAGGGATTTCTATCCAGCAGTGCTTTAATGACAATGGCTCCCAAATCATCGGGGCGGACATGTTTCAATGCCCCTTTATAGCGGCCAAACGGCGTTCTTACAGCATCAACGATCACAACTTCTCTCATTTTTCAACCAACTCTTCTTGTTTATTTGTATAATCGTAAACGCCTTTTCCTGTTTTCCGGCCGAGCCTTCCGGCTTTTACGTATTGTTCGAGCAGCGGTGCCGGACGGTACTTCTCTCCCAGCTTTTCATGCAAATATCTCAAGTTGTTCAGCCGTGTATCCAGGCCAACGAGGTCTACGAGTTCAAAGGGGCCCATCGGGAAACCGAGCCCCAGCTTGATCGCTTTGTCAATATCCTCCGGGCTGCCCAATCCCTCCTGGAGCATATAAAAAGCTTCGTTCCCGATCAGGGTGCTGATCCGGCTCGTGACGAAACCGGGAAACTCGTTGATAATGACCGTTTCTTTCCCCATTTTTTCGGCAACTTCCTTAATTGCCTCAACCGTTTCATCACTCGTTTCCAATCCCCGGACAATTTCCACCAGAGGCATTTTATGGACTGGATTAAAAAAGTGCATGGCGATCGTTTTTTCGGGTCTTTTTGCGAAAGAGGCAATCTCCGTGGGGCTCATTGTCGATGTGTTTGTTGCAAAGAGACAATGAGGCCGGGCAGCCTGATCAATCGTTTCAAATACGTGTTTTTTCAGTTCGGCTTTTTCCGGAACCGCTTCGATGATTAAATCCGCATTTCGCGCCGCTTCGTCCAAATCCAGCCCATAGGTGAGGTTTTTCTCACATGCAAATGCTTGTTCCTGCGTCACTTTGCCAAGTGCAATGCCTTTTTCCAGAATGCCCTGAATCTCTTTGTTGGCCGATTCCAACGCACTTTCTTTAACATCAACGAGTGTCACGGAAAAGCCGGATAACGCGGCAACGTATGCGATCCCCCTTCCCATGACACCGGAACCGGCCACAACCAGTTTTTCGACCAAATCCTCAACCTCCCAGAAAAAAAGTTGCGATGAACATTTGCCGTTTATGGAAGATTTACATATTCGCTACCGGCTTCATCGCTTCAAACGGATTTTTGCATCCCCTGCAGTATAAAATGCTCCTGCACGCCGTGGGGCCAAATATATTTTCCATCGTGACATACGTCGATCCGCAATACGGGCAGTCGACATGCCACGATCCATCTTCTTCAAGCCTTTTTGGCGGAGGGGCAATCCCGAATTTTTTCAACCCTTCCCGTCCTTTCGGAGTAATGCGTTCCGACGTCCAGGGAGGGTCAAAAATAAATTCGACACGGATAGCCGATACTTGGGGTATATTGGAAATTTCCTTCATAATATTTTTTTCGATTATTTCCAAGGCCGGACATCCCAAAAAGGTGGGAAGCATTTGAATAAACACTTCCGAACCTTTAATTTCTATATGTTCAACCATGCCCAAATCGACGACACTGACGGTATCAATCTCGGGATCCTTTACGCCATCCAATACATGCAACACTTGCTCTTTGGAAATGGGCTGCGCTGCCTCCATTTCAAATCCCTCCTTATTGCATTACCAAGAAGCTGCAGTATCCATGCGACAAACGGCTGAAAGCGTCTCCAAAGCGGATTCCAAATCTTTCGTATGTTCTCCCAGCCTGCCATCCATTTCGGCAGCAAGAGAAAGTTTTGGAGGGGCCATTCCGATCGTTTCATATGCTTTCTCGATTTCATGATGCCATGTTTTCTGCAATGCGGGACCTTCCCCGATCAGCTTGTGATCATGTATTTCTTCTGCGTATTGGCCAAAATGGAACATGTCGCCAAAATCCTTTTCCACCCGGTGTACCGCTTTTTCCATCCTGCTTCTGGCATCGTCCGTGGATCCCATGAGCTGAACGAACCATGTTTTCCAGTGAAGGAAATGATAATAAAGCTCCATGTTGATTTTTGTGGCAGCATCCGCCAGCGGTTTGTACGAACTTTCCTTTAAAGAATCAATTTTGATTTTCTTGGCTGCCGTATAAAAGAAATTTCTCGCAACTGCGTAGGCCCAGTCATATTTTGGCGTTTCCATATAATGACCTTCACCGTTTACCCTCTCTGTCACAACGCTGTTTCGCCGTTCGGACACGGGGCGCAAATGGGCCAGTTCATCCGCCTTGCCATATCCCAGTTCTTCCAGCAGACTGTAATACATGGAAGCGTGGCCCATGCAGTCCTGGCTGATGGAGGAAAACGCCACATCCTCCTCGATATGCGGTGCCAGACCGAGCCATTCGGATCCGCGGAAAGCGATTAAAAAGTCATCATCGGCCAATTGAAAGAGCAGGTCCGCTATCACCTCTTTTTTCATATCTTTCGCTTGTGTCCCCGTCACTTTTTGTCCCCTCCCCAAGAAAAAATTTCCTTCTCATCAAGCATCTTTTGTTCATATTGGCGCCATTTTTTTCGCAAATATCCGTACCCTTTTGTTGTCCGGTAATCTTTGTTGTCAAGCCTTTCCAGCATTTTCTTTTCATCGGGCTCCAATTTCCGGATATAACTTCTTTTCACAACCCAAATATCGGCTACCGGCTCACGCCGCATAAAGTTTTCCTGGGCCATGACCATAGCCATCTCTTCATTTGGCGCAAGCAGGCAGAATTGGTGCTGGAACGGGGACGTGGGGGTCCGTTTGCTGAACACTTCAAACTCCTGGTAAAATGTTTGTTTATTTTTCATGGCAATTCTCCTTACGCGCTGCCGAGCGCTTCGCGCACCCATGCATTATTTTCATAGGATACCCTGCGCAAGTTTAATCTTGCCTTTGAACGGGGGCCTTCGTTCCTAATGATTTTCTTGAATTCGTTCCAATCAGGCTCTGTGTAATTCCATTTTTTGGTTTCCTCGTCATAATGAAGGTTAGGATCAGGGATCGTCAGACCGAGAGATAAAATTCTCGGAATATATTTGTCAAGAAAATCCTGCCGCAATTGTTCATTTGTTTTCGTCCGAATCTTGTATTTAATCGTAATATCCTGCTTGGAAGAACCGGTCGTCTCGCTTGAAGCGGGGCCGAAAAACATTAGCAGGGCATCCCACCAGCGGTTCAAGGCATCCTGCAGCATCTCTTTTTGTACATCCGTTCCTTCAGCCAGCGCCATAATAATTGCCTCTCCGTGCTGGGCATGGAATACCTCTTCTGCACAGATGCGTTGAAGAGCCCTTGCATACGGGCCATAGGAGGCGTTGAGCATGTTCGTCTGCGTTATGATGGCCGCTCCGTCCACCAGCCAGCCGATCAGGCCGGCGTCAGCCCAGCTATACGTTTTCATGTGGAAAACATTATGAAACTTTAATTTTCCTGAAAACAAATCCTGCATCAAATCGTCCCTGTTTTTCCCGTACGGTTTTATCAGATCTTCAGCCACTCTTAAAAGAAGCTGCCCGTGCCCCATCTCATCCTGGACTTTTGCCATGATCCCGAGTTTCCTTCTTAATGTAGGCGCTTTTGGCACCCATTCTTTTTCGGGAAGCGCTCCCATAATTTCGCTGATGCCATGCATGGAGATCAGCTTGATCAACGCAATCCGGTACTCTTCCGGCATCCAATCGTCCGCTTCAATTTTTTCCCCTGCTTCAATCCGTTCCATAAATTCAGCCAGCTTGTAAGACTCAGATTCCCTGTCAATGTATGTGGGGCTCGACATCATCATAACCTCCTGCCTAATATAACGTATATTTAACGTTATTTTATATTAATGTTATATTTAAAGCAACAAAAAACTCTTTTATCCCGCTTTTTCTTCCTGCTTGCCAAACGGCTCATCCGCCACTTTAATCGATTCCGTCGGGCAGCCTTCAAAAGCGTCTTCCAGGTCATCCATCAATTCCTCCGGCACCGCCATGGTCCCTGTGTTATCATCCAGTATAACGTATGCAAACCCTTCGTCGTCGTAGTCGAATATATCCGGAGCGCATGCTCCGCAGGAACCGCATGCGATGCAGGTATCCTGATCTACAAATGTATACTTTTTCATGTTGTTTACCTCCTGTTAAACAGTCTCCTTCTTCTCTGCTTTCTCCATAACCGTTGTGCTGTGAATTGGCTGGATTTTGGATGAAGGATCTATATGCACTTTGGCATTGCTGACGGCAATAGGGGCTTCGCCAAACCCGGTTACAATCAATTTAACCTTTCCTTCATACGTGTTGATGTCGCCAACGGCATAAACCCCTTTGATATTTGTCTCCATTTTGGAATTGACCGCGATTGCATTTTTTTTGATGTCAAGCCCCCAGTCTTTAATGGAACCAAGAGAGGCAACAAAACCATAGTTGACAAGAACCGCATCTACATCAACAGTCCGTTCTTCCCCTGTTTTTACATGTTTTAAAACAACCTGCTCAATCCGATCATTTCCCCTTACATCCACCGGCACATACGGCGTCAACATGTTGACGGAAGAATCAAACAGCCGTGATACACTGTGTTCATGCGCCCTGAAGCGATCCCTGCGGTGGACTATGCTGACTTCTTTTGCAATCGGTTCCAGCATCAGCGACCAGTCAACTGCAGAATCGCCGCCTCCGAACACGATAACTCTTTTTCCGGAAAATCGGCTCATGTTGTCAACGAAATAAAACAGGTTATTCCCTTCATATTTTCCGGCTTTTTCGATCGGGAGTTTTCTTGGCTGAAAAGCCCCGTTGCCGGCAGTAATGATGACTGTTTTCGTATAATGTGTTTCCTTGTCGGTTTGCAGGATAAACGTGCCGTCCGCCAATTTTTCCAGTCTTTGGACCGACTGTTCCAAACACACTTCCTGGGGAAACATTTGCATTTGGGCCGTGAGCTTGTCAACAAGCTCCTGCGCTCTGATTTTCGGAAAGCCCGCCACATCATAAATATATTTTTCGGGATATAATGCGGAAAGCTGCCCGCCAAGCTGCGGCAGGCTTTCAATGATTTTGACGGACATTTGCCGGAGCCCTGCATAAAAAGCGGTAAACATCCCCGCAGGGCCTCCGCCGATAATGGTGATATCAAACAGTTTATCGTCATTCATTCTGCTTTTTTCTCTCCTTTAAGTAAGTGTGATCGGGCTGGGTTTTCTATGATCAATGATTCTTACCGCTTTTCCTTCGGATCTTGGCAAGCTTTTCGGTTTGTTGACGACTGTTTGGATGGTAACAAGACAGGCAGATTTTAATTCACGCTTGATTTTTTCTTCAAGTAGATGAACCTTTTCATCTTGTAAATCATAGCCCGCAGCTTTATAAAATTCATCATTTAATTCAACGTGCAATTCGGCTCCGTCAAGCACACCGTTTTTTACAAGATGAATTTGATAATGCGGTGCAAGGCCTTCTATCTGGAGAAGAGTCCGTTCGATTTCCGAAGGAAAAACATTTACGCCGCGAATGATCATCATATCATCCGTGCGCCCTTTTACGCGCGACATTCTTGTTGTTGTTCTTCCGCATTTGCATTTCTCCCTGGTGATAGAAGCAATATCCCCCGTTCGATACCTGATGACAGGGAATGCTTCCTTTGTCAATGTTGTAAAAACAAGCTCCCCGTCCACCCCTTCATCAACAGGCTCCATCGTATCAGGATCGATCACTTCCACCAGAAAATGATCGTCGGCTATATGAAGCCCATCCTGTGCTTCACAGCATTCAATGGAGACACCCGGTCCCATAATCTCGCTCAGCCCGTATATATCGACGGCTTTAATGCCAAGCAACCCTTCCAGAGCTTCCCTCATCTCCTCCGACCACGGCTCCGCACCAAAAATCCCATATTCAAGCGTATTGTCGCTTGATGGAACCCCCATTTCCTTCATCTTTTCTGCAATGTTCAGGGCATATGAAGGCGTACAGGCAAGCCCTCTTGGCTTAAAATCTTGAATGGCCAAAATCTGTCTTTCTGTATTTCCGCCTGAAATGGGAACGACTGTACAACCCAGCTCTTCTGCGCCAAAATGCAAGCCAAGACCGCCGGTAAACAAGCCGTATCCGTACGCATTATGGAAGACGTCCCCGCTTTTTCCACCTGCAGCGACAATTGCCCTTGCGATCAGTTCAGACCAAACCGCTATATCGTTTTTCGTATAAGCCACTACGGTCGGCTTGCCGCTCGTTCCGGTGGAACCATGAAGGCGAACGATATTTTCGATTGGCTCGGCAAAGAGGCCATACGGATAATGATCCCTTAAGTCTTGCTTAGTTGTAAAAGGAAGCAAGGCGAGCTCTTCAAGAGAGCGGACATGTTCCGGCTTTATATTTCGTTCATCAAACCGTTTTTTATAAAATGCAACATTGTTGTACACCCTGTTAAGGGTTGTTTGCAGACGCCCCAGCTGCAATGCTTTCATTTGTTCGGTTGACAGCGTTTCCATTTCAGGTTTGTACATGACTATTTCCCTCCATTTACATGGCATGGCGCCGTTCTTTATAACAAATAAAACGTGACACTTATATTATCCGTTATACAATAATTTAATATTGATCATGGAAAAAGTCAACTATTTTTTCCGAAAATTAAATGTTTTTTTCGCAGCGCCCGCATGTATTTCGGAAGCCGAATTTTACATATATCGAATGGTTGTTTGGATAAGATCTGGCATAGGAAAATATTCTAATAATTTTGTTTACATCAAAAAAGGTTTATGTTATCTTTGTTTTTAAGATGTAAGGGTTTTCCCAATCATCGTTTTTGTTTTGTAACAAATTAATAGAAAATTATCCTGCTCTTGCCGCCCTTGGCTTCGGGATTATTATTTTTACATTTTTAAAGAGTTTAAAACGCTCACAGGCGGGTTAAACGTGAACCGTCGCTATGAGAGACGCTTACTTGGGAGGAAAAAAAGGAGCCAGTCTCATTTCTTGAGGCCGGCTCCATCTTTCATTTCTTCAATGGGAACAAAATATTCATTTTTTCGATAAACGGTGGCATCCATCACAGCCACCAAAGACTCGCCGCTCGTGACATGAATTCTGTACCAGGCAAGCTTGTGGGTCCTTTTTTCTTCCTTCGCCTCCGCTTTTAATTGTTCCCCTTTTTGGGCCGGAGCCATAAAATTCATCGTCGTTGTAATCCCGACGGAGGTTTTGCCGTAAGAATTGCTGGCTGCGGCAAACACATAATCAGCTATTGCAAATATGACTGCACCATGCACCGTGCCATGTGTATTCAGCATATGCTCTTGCACGGTAAGCGTGGCAGCGGCGCTTCCTTTCCCCAATGACTTCAATTCAATTCCTAAATGGTTGGCGTAGGGTTCCTCTCTTAATGTTTCAAAAATCTCATGATAAAATTTTTCATGAACTTGGTTATCCTCCATTGTTCTCATGCATCCGCCTCCTCTCTCTTCATTTGAATCCGCAATAAGGAAATCCTTCGAGCTGTTATGTATTTCCTGTCTCACCTGCCAGGTGTCATGATTGATTTTCCGATTCCAAATATAATTCCCAAGCCTGATCAAACAAGACCATTGACGGCAGGTAAGTTCCGTTTAATTCCAAATAAGTGCTGATTTCATCGTAATCTTCCGAATACTTTGGGAAACTGTGGTCATGATAGGCTGCATTGGCAAAACGGGTGATTTCATTTGTCGTTTTATCCTCACGATATTTCATCAAAAAATGAAAAAATGACTTTCTCATTCGCTGGCACCTTCCACTATGTTGTGTATACATAATATAGCGAACTGTATGGGACAAGTAAATGCTTTTTTGGAAAAATCCAAACAGACTTTTGAAAAATAAAATAAACCCCCTGTTCGGGGGCTGACCTTTTCTCTAAATAACCCAGCATGCTCCAATAATGACAAGTAAAATAAACAATACAACAATGAGCGCGAAACCGCCCCCATAACCTCCAACACCGTATCCATACGCAGGATAACAATAATCGTAACAGCCGCTGCCGCCATAGTACATGATTTTCACTCCCCAGTAGTTGGTCGTTTCGTTCATATACTATGTATATGTCTAATGGGCCGCATGTGCAATTGCCTATTTTGATTCAAAAAACAATTTTACATATTCTCCGTAGCCTTCTTCTTCCAGTTTGTCTTTCGGTATAAAACGCAACGCCGCAGAATTAATGCAATAGCGAAGTCCCTCAGGACCCGGGCCGTCGGGAAATACATGCCCCAAATGGGAGTCCGCCGTTTTGCTTCGCACTTCCGTCCTCACCATCCCGTGGCTTAAATCTTCTTTCTCGACGATTTCCCTTTCCTCAATCGGTTTTGTAAAACTGGGCCAGCCGCAGCCCGCATCATATTTATCATGCGAACTGAATAAAGGTTTACCCGAAATGATGTCTACATAGATTCCTTCTTCCTCACAATTCCAATATTCATTTTGAAATGGCGGCTCCGTTCCGTTTCTTTGCGTCACTTCATATTGTAATGGTGTTAATCTTTTTTGCAAGTCATCTCTTTCCATTTTGTTCACCCCAATGCTTCTGAATAAAATGAGCCCTGCCGGAACCTTCCTGGTAGGCGTAATAGCGTTCCGGATTTTTCTTGTAAAAGTCCTGATGATATTCCTCTGCCGGATAAAAAGCCTGGGCAGGTTCAATGGCAACGGCGATTGGCTTTGAAAATTTCCCGCTTTCGTTCAATTCCCGTTTGGAAGCTTCCGCCACTTCGCGCTGTTCTTTGTTATGGCTGAAAATCACAGGCCTGTAGGATTCTCCCCGATCATAAAACTGGCCCCCGGCATCCGTCGGGTCAATTTGCATCCAGTAAATATCCAGGAGCTGTTTGTATGTCATTTTTGCCGGATCAAATGTGATTTGAACAGCCTCGACATGGCCCGTCTGTCCGGAGCATACTTCTTCATATGTCGGATTTTCCTTCGTACCCCCCGTATAACCGGAAACAACTTTGATAATCCCGGGGATTTCATCAAACGGTTTCACCATACACCAGAAACATCCGCCGGCAAATGTTGCTGTTTCATATTGATTTTCCAATCCATTACTCACTCCTTTTTTTATATTGTACGGCCATTACTCGGAAGGGACAAGCATTCTTAATGAAATACGATCCTCTTTCAAATTAAATTCTTGTAAACGAACCTGGATGCCATTATTAAGCCTCATTTCCTGCAAAGCCACGTAAACTTGCTTGTCATTCGGCTGTATGACGACCCATTCTGGCAGCTTGTAGGCATCCCGGATAAACTTTAGTATATATGATACGGGCAGTTTGACATCACCGAGATACACATCCTTCTGTTCCAATATGAGATCTCCATTTTCCAGTGCTTTCGGTTCAAAAGTCATTTTTAACTGAAGAATTTGGGAAAAGACTGATACCTCCCCATACAGTTCCACATCCTCCGTTAAATATACGTCGTAATGAATCGGGCCGTTTAACCCTTCCTTTTCGATATAATGGTTGATCAGTTTGTTTAAATCCTCCCTATGTGTAGATATTATAAATTCGGAATGGGTTTCATCCACTTTTGTACTACGGGGAATTGTCTGCTGGTCAGATGACAAGAAGAACAACAATGAAAGACTGGCCGCAACAAGCAGATTGCATGTAAGCAATCCCCAAAAAGCATACTTCCAACCATTTTTCTTTTCCATACTCTGTTTCCCCCGTATTGTTAAATGAAATTTTCCCTCTCCATATATTCAAAAATCCGTTCGGCTATCAGCTCGTACCCGCGGCTGTTCGGATGGAAATAATCTGTATACAGAAGGCTCTCCTCGTTATTTTTAAAAATGTCGTCCACCGGCACAAACAAGGCATGATCATACTCGGCAACCGTTTCGGCGCTTACATGATTCCAACTTTGTACAATCATATCCATTTCTTTCATATCTGAAAACCATTTCATAAACGGATTATACACCCCTACAAGAATAATCCCCGCCGTACCGTTGTATTTTCTGATCGTCGTTAAAATTTCTTGCAGTCGGTTGCGATATCCACCTTCGGCCAGCGAAAATTTATCTACCTTGAGGCCCAATAAATTATCCTTGATCACTTGCATAATGTCGTTGCCGCCAATTGTAATGATCACCGCGTCGGCTTCTTCAATATGATATTTGATCTGTGGACTTTGCAGTCGCTTTAACAGTTGATCTGTTCTGTTTCCTTTTACGCCGAAATTTTGGAATTCGGCATTTTGAATGCCTTTTAATCGCTCAATGTCCTCTTTTAAAAAGTTGATGTAGCCATTCGCATTCTCTCCGGATCCCACTCCCTGGGTTAAAGAGTCGCCAATGGAGACCAATTTTATTTTTTTCGGGATAAAATCTGCAGGCGGATAGTCCTTCGCCTCGAGCAGAACTTCCTTCCTGCTTAATTCCTTATAAGGTGCTGAGCAGCCCGTGGCGATTAAAATCAGCCCCATGAATAAAAGAACTTGTTTTTTCATTTAAGGTTCACTCTCTTTTTTGCAGGTGTTCTTATTATAACATGATATGCAAACAGCCATGAAAAGCTTGACAAAACATCCGTGCTTCCCTTTTCCCTTAGATGTCTTCGGGGAATATACAAAAAAAGACGATCAATGATATGATCGCCGCCTATTCTGCATAATAAGAAAATCCAATTGCCCCTCTGCCTGTATGAGTGCTGATAACAGGAGAGGTTATATTGATTTCAACTGATTGAAATCCCGTTGTTTGTTCGATTTGATGCTTCAGTTTTTCCGCAAATTTTAATCCGTCTGCATGGGCGATTCCTGCATACTTCAGCGTTTTCCCTTTTATATCTTCCACAAACCGGCTCATGATAAAGGAAATTGCCTGGGAATGGCTTCTTACTTTGCCAACGGGAGAATATTCACCTTCTTCCAAAACGGCAATCGGCTTGATGTTAAGAAGTGATCCGATCAACGCCCGGCCCTTTCCGATTCTGCCGCCTTTCACCAGATTTTCCAATGTATCTACCACGACAAATAACCGTGTGTTTTTTCGAACCAGGTTTATTTTTTCAACAATTTCCTTACTGGAAAAAGCATTTTTCGCCATCATGGCCGCTTCTCTCACTTGAAAAGCCAACGCTTTTGAAATAAATGACGAATCAATGACAGTTACTTTCGCATTAGCCGAATCCGCGGCCATTTTTGCCGTTGCCACTGTCCCGCTTAGTTTACCCGAAAGATGGATCGACAACAGTTCGCTCCCATCTTTGGACAGTTCTTCATATATGCTCGCAAATTCCCCCGAGGAAGGCTGTGAACTTTTTGGCAACATCGCTGCTCTTTTCATTTCTTCTATAAAAGCTCCCGGTGTTATGTCAACGCCGTCTTCATAAGACTGTTCCCCAATTGAAATCGTCAATGGTACAATGTTTACGCCAAGCTTTTTCGCTTCTTCCCTTGATAAATCACAACTGGAATCGGTGATAATTTTAACCGGCTTCAATATGACACTTCCTTATCAAAATAACTGATGTTCCAAAATGATATGGCGAACCTGCAGGCTCGCCCTATTCTACACGTTCATATATACGAAACTCATAATCGTAAGGGTTTTTTTCGTTTTTTTGTCCTGATTTTGTTGAGATGAGACGCCATTCTTCCCAGTTGATAGCCGGAAAATATGTATCCCCTTCAAACGCGGAATGGATTTTTGTGACATATAAACGGTCGGCATCATTTAAAAAAAGACGAAATATTTCAGATCCGCCCGTAATAAAGACTTCGGATCCATATTGTCCAATCCACTCCAGCAATTCGTCTTTGGAGTGAAAAACAAGGCATTCTTCCGCTTGAAATTCCGTGTCCCGCGTTAAAATAATGTTTTTTCTTCCGGGAAGGGGTTTTCCAATCGATTCATATGTTTTTCTCCCCATCACGATTGGATGCCCCATCGTAGTTTCTTTAAAATACTGAAGGTCCGCGGGCAAACGCCATGGCAGCTCATTGTTTTTTCCTATTAAGCCATTTTCGTCCTCCGCCCATAAAAAGGAGATCATACACTCACCACCCCTTTGATATGGGGATGCGGGTCATAGCCTTCCAATTGAAAATCTTCAAATGTAAAAGAAAATAAATCTTTTACATCAGGATTGATTTTCATCTTGGGCAATGGCCGGGGATCACGTGACAGCTGCAGCTTTACTTGCTCAATATGGTTTTGATAAATATGTGCATCACCTAAAGTATGGACAAATTCACCCGGTTCCAGATCGCATACTTGAGCCATCATCATCGTCAATAATGCGTAGGAAGCGATATTAAACGGTACGCCCAAAAAAATGTCGGCTGAGCGTTGATACAGCTGACAGGACAATTTGCCGTTGTTCACATGAAACTGGAACAGGCAATGGCATGGGGGCAGCGCCATTTTATCAATATCGCCAACATTCCAGGCGCTGACAATCAGGCGCCTGGAATCCGGGTTTGTTTTGATTTGCTGCAAAACTTCCTTGATTTGGTCAATCGTTCTTCCGTCTGCCGCCTGCCAGGAACGCCACTGTTTTCCGTAAACGGGACCCAAATTTCCCTCTTCGTCCGCCCATTCGTTCCAGATTCGGACGCCGTGCTCTTGCAAATACTTGATGTTTGTATCCCCGGCCAAAAACCAAAGCAACTCGTGAATAATCGACTTTGTATGCAGCTTTTTTGTCGTAAGCAACGGAAAGCCTTTTTGCAAATCAAACCTCATTTGGTAGCCAAATAGGCTGATTGTTCCCGTACCGGTCCGATCATCTTTACTGATCCCTTTTTCAAGGACTTCCTTGCACAATTTCAAATATTGTTCCACAGATGATACATCCCTTTCTCTCATGATAGGCCGCTTAGATATTCATACATGACGGGAGCGGACTTTTTCAATTCTGCCCGTGTTTGTGCGGAATAGAAAAAATATGCAAACGACTCCGCAAAAAACTCCTCTTTATAATGCATAAAATAGTCTTTTCCCGGAAAAAGTGATGCCGCTTCTTTTTCCCAGGAACGGGTTATTTGCACTTCAGCCCTTTCACCATTATACACAAATCGCTGCAGGGAGTGGGCCAGCTCGTGATATTCCAAATTGACTGAACCATGGCCGCTTCCTTTCTCGCTGCATCCGATCTTAACAAGGACATGTTGCGACCCGCCTACCCCGGGCAAATCGTCCCAAAGAACGGTTTCAGGATAACCTCTTGGAACTTTTCCTTTTAAATGGGAAGCACTTTCAATATCCGTTAAACTTCCATCAAACAATATGATTTTAATATGCTGCTGATTTGCTTTAGAGAGGATTGCGCGGGGAAGAAGATCCAATCTCTTTACTATTTTGGATGCTTCAACTTGATCAAACTTGTATTCCGGCAATACGACCATCTCTTTTAATAGATCACCGGATTTTAATTGTAATTGATCGTATAATGGACTTTTTCCCAACGGCACTCCAATATCCGAAGCTTTGGAAAAGCTGTCGGCGGCCAGGAAAAAAAGGAAGATTGAAAGAAGAAAAATACATTTGCGCATCTGGGGTGTCCACGCCCTTCCATTTCCACATAAACAATGAAAAACGTATCTTATTATACCATAAAATAAGACAAAATAAGAGATTAATAGGGTGTTTTTATGGATTGGCAGACAAGGGACAATACGGGGTTTTGTGTGCTGATGCATAAAAGTTGATATAAAAATGGTAAAATTTTTATGTTAAGGTATAATATGATTATTGCATGGACTAAAGGAGGAGTAATGGTGACAGCTCTTATTTATATCGGCTGTTTTGTGATGCTCGGCTACTTTGTTTACCTGGCCATTACAGATTAGAGCTTTGGGCTTTTATCCCCCAAAGCTCTATTTTCTTAAGAGCAATGTTTTTCAAATGCAGCAGTTAAAACATTTACAATCTGTTCCGTTTCGTTGTCTTCTATTTCCTCACGCGGAACAAAAAAGACGATGTCCTTTCCTTTTAAAAGGGCCATGGAGGGAGAAGACGGCTCATAGCCGGTAAAATATTCACGCATTTTTGCCGTCGCTTCCCTGTCCTGGCCGGCAAAAACGGTCACCAGATTATCCGGCTTCTTTTCACTTGCCTGAACCGCCTGAATGGCTGCAGGCCTGGCAAGACCCGCTGCGCATCCGCATACAGAATTGACAACAACAAATGTCGTGCCGGCGGCCTCGTTCATAAAACTTTCTACTTCTTCGGGAGTAAGCAGTTCTTTGAATTGTGCATTGACCAGTTCTTCCCTCATCGGTTTTACGACCTGCTTCATATATTCTTCATATGCCATCGACATGTTGGAATTCCTCCATTTCCCATATTTATTCTATTTGTTGCTTTCTGGCTTCAGTCATCTGTTTCCATACAGAACCCTTCGCTTCCCCGCCGCCTTCAATCCGTTCGATGGCCATTTTTATCTGCAGCCTGACTTCAAATTCCGGATCGTTCTCTGCCGCTTTTAATGCCGGGAGCACGCGTTCATCGCCCACTTCATATAAAAACATGGCGGCGCGCCAGCGGACAATTTTGCTTTTATCCTTTAATGCCTTGCTCATCTCGTCCATGGCTTCGGGGAAGCCCAGATCAGACAGGCAGTCTCCTGCTGTCCTTCGGACGGTAACTGTTTGATCTCTTAATCCCTCATATAACAAGGGCAGCACTTTTCGGTCTTCAATCATGCCAAGATAAACGACCGCAAGCCTGCGGATGGATGATTTTTCATCATGCAGCGCTTTTTCCAAAACCGGGAGATCTTCCAGCTCCGGGCTTTCCATCTGCTCAAGAAGCTGGTACCTTTTTCGCCAATCAGGGTTGTCGAGCATTTCTTCTGTCACTTTAATATATTTTTTTGCCTGTAACGGATTGTCCCCTTCATTGTTTAATGCTCTTTCAACCAGCTGCTTTAACCGATCTTCCGGATACGCCGCCCCTAATTCTTCAACGACTTGCCTGCCGATCTCATCCAGATCTCCATAACGTACACCCATGTCTTTCCATTTTCGCAAAAGGACATAGTTGTCATCTTCCTTCTGGGCAGCCGCCATTGCTTTTGAAAACCTGTCGGGAAGCCCAAATCGCTTTTCCTCCGTTCCGGTTGTCAGTTTCACCTGGAGCGGGATGTTTTTAAATGTCTGCACCTGCACGTTTACTTCCCCGAAATGCTCGTCCATTTTTACCCGGGCTGTTTCCACGTCACTGTCTTCTTCACCGAAAATCTCACGGACTTTCGGCAAAATTTCTTCCCAGCTATATTTGCCATGCCTTTCAACAGCCAAAAAATCCGCTACATGGTAGACGCCTTTTACACCATCAATTCGAAGAATGGATTGAATATAGGGCGGGGCTTGTTCAATATGTTCTTTCTTATAATTATTGCTAATCCCGGCTGCCAATTCCTCGTCCAAAATCACTTTCATTGTATTCGGGCTTGGTGTTGGCTCAATCGTTTTGATTTTCACGGCAATCCCCTTTCCTTACTTCACTTTAACTGTCGAGATCGGACAAATATGTCCACCTCTCAATCAAATGTTCCAGCTTGGCATTCTCATTCTGAATTGTATCCAAGATTTCCCGGGCCCGTTCAAAATCGCTGCCTGTATCATTTAATTCCTGTTGAAGTGCTTCCAGCCTTTCCTCCGCCTGCTCAATGTCTGTCTCAATTGTTTCCCATTCTTTTTTCTCTTTATAAGTCATTTTTTTCTTTAATGCAAGCGTACCGCTTTCTTTTTTGTTTTTCGCTTCGGTATCCACCTGAATTTGTGCTTGCTGTTCTTTTTTCTCGATATATTCGGAAAAGCTGCCATAGAAATGTTCAATCCGGCCGTCTCCGTGAAAAACGAGCAGCTCTTTGGCTGTCTTGTCAAGAAAATAACGGTCGTGCGAAACAGAAATCACGACACCAGGAAATTCATCAATAAAGTTTTCCAATACGGTCAACGTTTCGGTATCAAGATCATTTGTTGGCTCATCAAACAGTAAAACGTTTGGTTTTGACATTAACAGTCTCAATAAATAGAGGCGCCGCTTTTCCCCGCCGGAAAGCTTCCCGATCAGAGTTCCGTGGGCAGATTTTGGAAAAAGGAACCGCTCCAGCATTTGTGTTGCTGAAAAAACGTCTCCAGAGGATGTTTCAACAACATTTCCGGCCTCTTGTATATAGGCAATCACTCTTTGATCGCCATTCATGTCTTCATTTGTTTGCCTGTAATAGGCCGTGTTAACGGTTGAACCGATGTCAAGCACTCCGCTGTCAAGACTTGATTGGCCCGCCAATATATTCAGGAATGAGGATTTTCCGCTTCCGTTTTTGCCGACAATACCGATGCGGTCTCCCGGTTTAACGAGCCAGTTGAATCCTGATAGAATTGTTTTATTACCAAATGACTTGGTGGCGTCAACGAATTCAAACACTTTTTTCCCGAGCCGGGAACTGCCAATGGTGATATCCGCCTGATCGGCCGTCGAAAAGCTCCCCAGCTTCGATTCAATCTGTTCGAACCGTTGAATCCTTGCCTTTTGTTTGGTGGATCTCGCTTTCGCCCCCCGTTTCATCCATTCCAGTTCCCTGCGGTACATATTTTGCAGCTTTCTCTCCGCAGCCATTTCTTCTTCCTCCCGGAGGGCCTTTGCTTCGATGTATGATTGGTAGTTTCCATTATAAACATGCATGTTTCCCTCATGAAGCTCAACAATCCGGTTTGTTACCCGATCTAAAAAGTACCGGTCGTGAGAGATGACGACAAATCCCTTTTCATACTTTCTCAAATATTCTTCCAGCCACTGAATACTCCCATAGTCAAGGTGGTTGGTCGGTTCGTCAAGCAGCAGCAAATCCGGGTTTTCTACAAGAACTTGCGCCAGTGCGGCACGCTTCTTTTGTCCTCCCGATAAATGGGATGCTTTTTCATTGACATTGTCCAGACCAAGCTTTGATAAAATCGTTTCCGCATTCGTCGCTGCATCCCATGCATTGGCCGCATCCATTTTTCGCTGCAATTCAAATAATTGCTGCTGATATTGTTCGTTTTCCGGGCTGTTGTTCAATTTTGCAAGAGCTTCCTCATATTCCTTGACAAGCTGCATAAGACGGGACTTTCCCTGAAAAACGATTTCAAGGACGGTTAAATGACCGGGAAGCTCCGGGACTTGGGCCAAATATCCAACCGTAAAATCTTTCGGGGCTACGAAAGAACCGGAATCAGGTTCTTCCACCCCGGCGATTAATTTTAGAAGGCTTGATTTTCCTGTACCATTTACACCTACAATACCGATTTTGTCTTTTTCCTGAATATGAAAGTCAAGGTTTACAAATACATTTTTTTCGCCGTACGTTTTGGAAATGCCTTTTGCTGAAAAAACTTTCATCATAACCAGTCCATTCTCATATAAAATCGGGCACGACCGGCAATGCGGTACGTGCCCAATTGTGTTTCTAAAACAATCCGATTGCCCTCCCGTGTTCGTCGACATCCATTTGATAAGCAGCCGGTTTTTTGGGGAGGCCCGGCATTGTCATCATTTCACCCGTCAAAGCCACGATAAAGCCGGCACCAATCTTCGGCTTTAATTCTCTTACATGAATGGTAAAGTCAGTTGGCCGGCCCAGCTTGGCAGGATCATCGGATAGCGAATATTGGGTTTTCGCCATGCAAACCGGCAAATTCCCCCATCCATTGTCTGCAAATTCCTGGAGCTGCTTTAGGGCCTTAACGGAGAATTCAACCTCTTTTCCGCCATAAACCTTTTGGACGATGGTTCTGATCTTTTCATCCAATGGAGCTGCAATGTCATATAGATATCGAAACTTCCGGCCGTTCGACTCGATTTCATGTAAAACCTTCTCCGCAAGATCCATTCCGCCTGCTCCGCCTTTTGCCCAAACTTCAGTTAAGGAAACCGGGATGGAGTTGCTTGCACACCACTCTTGCAGCAATTGGATTTCAGATTCCGAGTCTGCCGCAAACCGGTTGATGGCCACGACAAAAGGCAATCCGAATTCGGAAATGGTTTCTGTATGTTTCTTCAAGTTTGCCAGCCCCTTTTCCAACCCTGCAATGTTCTCATGCTGGAGCCCGTCTTTTGGTACACCGCCATGCATTTTCAGTGCACGGATGGTAGCGACGATCACCACTGCCGAGGGCTTAAAGCCTGCACTTCTGGACTTGATGTGAAGGAATTTCTCCGCCCCGAGATCAGCGCCGAACCCTGATTCCGTAACGACATAGTCGGCCAGTTTCGCTGCCGTTTTCGTAGCCATTATACTGTTGCACCCGTGTGCTATATTGGCAAAAGGACCGCCGTGGATAATGGCCGGCGTATGCTCGATCGTTTGCACCAAATTAGGTTTTAAGGCATCTTTCAGCAATAGGGCCAGAGCTCCTTCTCCTCCCAGATCTTTTACGGTGACCGGCCGGCGGTCAATGTCATAGGCGATGACCATTTTGGATAATCTTCGTTTCAAATCAGCCAAATCGGCCGCCAGGCAAAGCACCGCCATGATTTCTGAAGCGACAGTGATGTCAAACCCATCTTCACGCGGAATACCTTGACCCGGGCCGCCCAGTCCGACGACAACCTGTCTAAGGGCACGGTCATTTAGATCGACTGCCCTTTTCCAAACGATCCTCCTCTGGTCAATCCGCAATTCATTACCTTGGTGCATATGGTTGTCCAGCAGCGCAGCAAGTGCGTTGTTGGCAGTTGTGATTGCATGAAGGTCACCGGTAAAATGCAGGTTGATATCCTCCATCGGCAGCACTTGCGCATATCCACCCCCGGTGGCTCCGCCTTTGATTCCCATCGTGGGCCCAAGAGACGGTTCTCTTAGCGCGATTATCGTCTTTTTTCCAAGTCTTGAGAGGGCGTCGCCCAAACCAACGGTAACAGTGGACTTGCCCTCTCCGGCCGGGGTTGGATTAATGGACGTGACCAAGATGATCTTTCCGTTTTTATTTTTTTCCAGTTCCGCGATTTTTTTATATGAAATTTTCGCTTTATACTTTCCAAATAACTCAATGTCATCCTCGGTCAGACTAATTTTTTCAGCGATTTCAGGAATGGGAACCAATTCGGAACTTTGGGCTATTTCAATATCACTTAACGGTTTCTTCTCAACCATGGGCCAACCTCCCTGTATGTTCAGTTCAAAATGGTCGCAAGAAATATTTTTACATGCATTACTGTCGTTTTACTCGCTTGACTGTCCAAAATAGACTTCTTCATACGGCTGAACTACGACAAAGCCTTCACCTTCAAATTTCATTTGGATCGATTCGCCGCTTCCCCTGCCAAAAAATGTTTTCAACTGAACGTCAGTTACGAATTCGGGCGACAGGCTCCCTGACCAGGCGACGGTTGCATTGGGATCCGTAAATACGGGGTTTCCCCGCACAACAGCCAAAGTTAATGGTTCATAATGGGTGGTAATGGCAGTCATGCCGGTTCCTTCGATTTTAATATGAAACAAACCGCCGGCCATCATTCCGGCAATCCTCCGCATGAGCTTGATATCCCATGAAAGATCCGGTTCAAAGGCAAGCAAATTGTTTCCGTTCACAAACAGGGAGTCATTTTTTAAATTCAGGATGGAAATTTTCTTCCCGGCATCGGCCAGGTACAGTTTCCCGTTTCCATTTGCTTTCATCAGCGGGGTTCCTTCTCCGGTGAACGTTTTTTTAAACAGCCTTCCGATGCCATGTTCAAAAATCCCTTCCCGCTCAAACTTAATATTTCCCCGGTATGACACCATTGCTCCCGCTTTTGCCCATATCTGCCCGTTCAAATTGACCTCCAATAAACGGGGAGTTTCCAATTCAAACAAGCCTTCGCCTTTGTCAGCTTGTTGTGTTTCCTGAATAAATTCACTGATGGAATAACGGTTATGTACCATCGTTTACCTCCCCCGGCCATTGGTATTATTTGTTTGCTTCTTCTTCCTCGGACCTGTCATGAATCAGCTTTAAATCTGCCGCTCTTTCCGGGTTCTCTTCAAAATATTGGACAAGATCCCCGATTCGATCAATGGAATCCCAGCTCAAGTGGTGTTCGATTCCCTCTACGTCTTCATAAATATTCTCCTGCTTGACGCCAATGATTTTTAAAAACTTTTCCAAAAGATCGTGGCGCTCAACAAGGCGCTTGCCAATCTTTTTTCCTTTTGCCGTCAGGATAAGTCCCCGGTATCTTTCATAAATAATGTAGCTTTCACGGTCAAGTTTTTGAACCATTTTCGTTACTGAGGAGGGATGGACTTCCAAAGCTTCTGCAATATCGGAAACCCGTGCATATCCTTTGTTGTTGATCAACAAATAAATCTGTTCTATATAATCCTCCATGCTTGGAGTCGGCATGATAATCCCTCCAAATACCAATGATAAACATCTAAAAGTTTACTATATATAGCAGCTTTTAACAAGTAAAGACACAATGAAAGTCCTTTGTTTTATTCCAATTTTCAAAAAAGTGATCATAACTTTGCGGGGATTTCTTGACTCGTGAAAGCGTGTAGTGTATAGTTGATTTATCATTGAAGCAAAATAAGTGAAATGGACAGATTTTTCAGTTGTTTTGTTTTGTGATAATATTTTCACATGGCACATGGCAGTGCCGTAAGATTTTAGGAGGATTAAGTGCATGCAAAACGGAAAAGTAAAATGGTTTAACAACGAAAAAGGCTACGGTTTTATTGAAGTTGAAGGCGGGGACGATGTATTCGTACATTTCACTGCCATCCAAGGTGAAGGCTTTAAAACTCTGGAAGAAGGCCAGGAAGTTTCTTTTGAAATCGTTGAAGGAAACCGTGGACCTCAGGCGGCTAACGTTAACAAAGTAACCACAATATAAAACGCACAAGGCTGACGGCATGTCAGCCTTTTTTTATTGTTCAAATAGGAACAGGCGCAGGCCCGCCTCAATGGTATCATCGATTCAATCCGGTCTTCTCCGTATTTAACAATTCCTTGCCTTTTTCCTTTAAGGTGCTCCCAACCGTACATTGATTGATGCAGAATTGATGTGCATATGTCTTGCTGTACATTTTTCGGAAGTGCTTTTTTAAAAAGCAATCGGTGCAGTAATGCTGAAGGATTTCTTCGATTTCTTTTAACACGTTCGTACGACTCATGGCAAAACATCTCCCGGCATCCAAAGCTTCTACACTAACTTGGTATGACTATGGATGAATTTATTTTCAAGTGCCTGGCGCGCCAATTTATCCGCTTCCTTGTTATCAGACCTTGAGATCACTTCCAGCACAGGCATGATATGAAGTTCATTTAATTTCATTTCAATTTTGTCCAGCCAGTTGCATAACTCCGGCTGATAACAGGGCCATTCACCGGCAAGCTGCTTTAATGCGCCCTGCCCGTCGCCCTTGATGGTGCAAGGTGTATGGCGAATGCCCAGCTCTTCCAACATGCTGACGGCATTGAACAGTGCCGCATATTCGGCTTCGTTGCTGGAGGCAATTCCATCCAATTTATCGTTGCATCTCAATCGAAATCGGTCATCGCCTTTTTCATAATAGATGGCAATGCCGATACCTGTTTCACCGCTCCCTTTCTGATAGCCTCCATCGAAAAAAATAATGGGGTTCCGCGCTTCGGCCTCGACTTTTTTCTTTAATTTCCCGAACTCCTTCAGGCTCCATTCCGCGCCCATATCATCCAGTACGGTTATTGTCTTTATTCCGCGCAGCTTGGAAAAATCGTTCAGGATAAATTCAAGCATTTGGTCGTCAAACCAATTGGTTTCGAATTGCACTTCAGCCTGATTGGGAGTTCTGTATCGCAAGATTAACTTAATCTTCATTCCGCAGCCCTCCCGTAAATGTCGTTGGCTCCTTGCTTTCATTTCGATATAATCGTTTGTATTAGTATGATATTTCCCGCAAAAAGAAAAAATAACCGAGTCAGGAGATGGACGGATGATTGAGATATACATTGATGGAGCCAGTGCCGGAGATCCGGGGCCGAGCGGTGCAGGCATTTTTATCAAAAATGAAGGCAAGGGCGAACAATATGCCATCCCGCTTGGGATTGCCAGCAACCACGAAGCTGAATTTCTTGCTCTCATCAAAGCGTTGGAGCTTTGTTTGGGAGAGAAAAATGCCATCATTTCGGTTCGGTCTGATTCCGCTCTCGTTGTGGATGCCATTGAAAAGCGGTTTGTGAAAAATAAAAAATACACGCACCTGCTTGATCAGGCACTCCGGCTGACAGAACAATTCAACCTTTTTTTCATTAAATGGGTGCCTTCAAAAGAGAATAAAAAAGCGGACGAACTCGCCAAACAAGCGATTCGCTTAAACTGATTTAATTGGTCACCTGTTTAGCAAATGGATGACCGGCATCTTTTTTCAAAAGTTCCAGTTGCTTTCGCACGACATGTAATTCGTGTTCATTCACATAATCGAAGGCGGACCGCGGGATATTACTCCAAAAAGCTTTTTCAAAGTCAAATCGGAAAGGGGTCCTGCAATTAATTTTGGCAAGCTCTCGTGATATATGCATCATTTCCATATGAGTCTCGATTTTTGAACGCTGGGACGGCGTGACATCGGATAAATTTTCCAGAAGGGTTTCTATGCTGCCGAAACGCCGGATGAATGCAAGTGCGGTTTTTTCGCCAATGCCTTTTACTCCCGGATACCCGTCGCTTGGATCGCCCATCAGCGCTTTTACGTCTACGAGCTGATGCGGCTCAAGCTGGTATTCCTCTTGAAATATAGCCTTTGTATACTTTGCATAATTGCCGATTCCCTTTTGTAAAAGCCATACGTTGACTTTTTCATCAACGACCTGCAAAAGATCGCGGTCACCTGTTAATACCGTCATTTTGGCATTGTGCCGGTACTGGGAGCAAATCGTTCCGATGCAGTCATCCGCCTCATAGCCCCTTACACCGATATTCGGAATGTCAAAAGCATCTGTCGCTTCCTTCGCAAGGTCAAATTGCGGGATTAATTCAAGCGGCGGTTCTCCCCTGTTAGATTTATAATCTTGAAAAATATCATTCCTGTAAGTTTTGCTGCCCATATCCCAACAGACGGCGATATGGGATGGCGATGCGGCTTCCACGGCTGACAGTACATGTCTCAAGTACCCTTGGACTGCATTGGTCGGGATACCTTTGCTGTTAAACATAAATTGTTTTCTGATTGAAGTGGCATAAAAGGCCCGGAAAAGCAGCGCCATGCCATCAATAACCAATAAGTGATTTTCTTTCATTGAAAGATCGCACCTGCATTCCTGTAAATTACCATCCATTATAACATATCAACACAGGGCTTTGGGGCCCTGCATTTGTTTGTACGGATCCGGTTTCGAAAAAACGCGCCTCTATGGCTCATTTCCCTTCACAACTCTATTTTCCGGGCGGGAAACCCAGTCGGAATAACTGCCCGCATACAGCTTTACGTTTTGAAAACCGGCTTCCAAGAGCGCGATGACGTTTGGCGTGGCGGTAACACCAGATCCGCAATAAACAATGATGTCATCTTCTTTGTTTATAGGGGAGAATCTTTTTTTCTGTTCTTCCGGATTTTTCCAATGACCGTCCTTAAAGCCTTCGGTCCATTCACGGTTAATCGCGCCCGGGATATGGCCCGGGATGCGGTCGAGCGGTTCATTTAACCCCAAATAACGTTCCTTTGCCCGAGAATCGATCAAAACAGCCGAACGGGCTATTGTCTGCTTTTTTACCTCTTCATAGGAAGCTAAAATGGAATCATCCAACTGGACCGCAAACTTGGCGGGTTCATATTCCGGAATCGCGCCCGTAACAAGCAATCCCGCTTTTTCCCAAGCTCTCATGCCCCCATCAAGAACGAAAACATGTTGATGGCCCGCATATTTCATCAGCCACCAAAAACGGGAAGCGAAACAGCCCTCGCCCCCATCATAGGCAACGACCTGCGTATGGTTGCCAATACCGGCATCTTCCAATTTTCTTTTGAATGTCTCCATATCAGGCAGAGGGTGCCGCCCGCCATGGCTGCCCACTTTCCCGGACAGGTCGGATGCCAAATCAAAGTAGACAGCACCGGGGATGTGCTTTAAATGATATATTTCCTTGCCTTTGGAGGGGTCTGCCAAATCATACGTGCAGTCTATGATTCTTACATTCCCGTCCCCGATTTTTTCTTTAAGCCACTGGATTGATTTGACATGCTTCATCTCTTCTCTCTCCTTATATTACAAACTGGCTAATTCGTTGCGCAGGCGAATCCATTCGGACAAGCTGCCGGCTTCTTCAAATGCAGCAACCCATGCCGCAAATTGTTCTTCCATATCCCGTTGTAAATGTTCCCTGAGAAGATTGAATTCACGTTCCAGCAAACGCCGATAATGCAGGCTCAATTTTTCCAACCCTTCCTGCAAATACTCGTCTGCAAGCGGCGAGAGCAATGATTCCAAGTATTCTTCCATTCTTTTTTTCTCGTTTTGTTCGAAAAAGGATTTTGGATTCTTGAAATATTTAAAAGCACCTTCAAATCGGCGCTTTTCAACCGTTTGAAAAGCAGGGACAAAATCGATGGATTCCGCTTTGCCAAATTCGATTGGAGAAACGGCCAGTTCCTTTTGAATGTTTTTCGCTTCTGCTAACATGTGTTCAAACCGCTCTTGCAGCAGCTTTTTCATAAACTGTTCAAGACGCAATGAGGTTGCCCTCAGTTCCTGGGCAAAATCAAAACCGGCCGCCTGTACATATTCGTCCAACGCTTTTTTAAGCGAATCACGATGATGGTTTTGCAAGCTTGCGGGGTTGAAAGCTTCCTTGAAAAAATCCGGCAGTCTGAAAAATACCCTCTGTTTGACGTAATGGATTAATTCCTTTGCTTCCTGATGCAGCCGATCCGGGATGGATCCCAATTGAACCCCGCCGAGCCATCGATTCAACTGATCCCTTGATTCAAGCAACTTGCGTTTTCTTTCTTCTTTTATATGTTCATCCTCACTCGCAGCAGCAATCATTTGGTCGAGCATCGTAGTGGCCCGTTGAAATTCCGCTACGGCGGATTGCACTGCCATTTGCGTCAAATCGGATTCAAGAAACTGCTGAAACACATGCCGGAAATCGTCTATGCCCGATTGGCCCCTCATGTCCGGCAGCTGGGCCTGCTTGCTCGATAAGCCAAAAATTCTTGGAAAACGGATGCCGTATTCCGTGAGCTGGTTTTTGACATAATGCAGTACGTCATCCACCTCATCTTTGGAAGAAGCCAGATCAATGGCATTGACGATAAAGAACATCTTATCCAGTTCAAAAGCATCCTTCACTCTTCCCAATTGGATGAGAAACTCCCGGTCTGCTTTTGAAAAAGCATGGTTGTAGTAGGTGACGAATAAAATGGCGTCCGAGTTTTTGATGTAATCGAAAGCGACACCGGTATGTCTTGCATTGATCGAATCGGCTCCGGGTGTGTCAACGAGCGTGACTCCTTTGCGGGTAAACGGACAATCATAATATAGATCTATTGATTCGACAAAGCACGATTGTGATTCAACAGCAACAAAATGATGGAATTCCTGCAAATCAGCCAGCAGATGATTGCCAAGTTGATCCTTAAAAGTTTCATAGCCGGCTTGGAATGCGGATAGGAACGACAAATGAACTTTTTCTTTCGCCTCCGCGTGGCTGTCTTGTTTTGCCAATACGGAAGGAATCATAGAATGGGCTTCATCCAGCGAACCCGCCGTATGGCCAAACAGCTGCAACGACTGGCTGACGTCTGCAAGCATGTCCCCCGAACTTTTGAGGCGCACGACGGCTGTGCCATGTTCATGCCCGTGATTTGGCGGGCAGATCCGGCTAATGGCCGCCGTTGTCGGGTTGGGTGATACCGGCAGGACTTTTTCACCGAGCAGCGCATTGGCAAAAGACGATTTTCCGGCGCTAAAAGCGCCAAATAAAGCAATGGTAAAATTGCTTTCTTTTAATCTGTCCACTTTTTTCCGTAATTGTTCTGCGATTCGCTGAAAACTTTTTTCTTTGGACAGCAGAGTAGCTGCTTTCTCTATTTTAGTGATCGATTCATCAAAAGAGAAAGCCGGAATGGCCTCCCTTTCCTGTTTGCATTCGTTTTGCCGTGTTTGCTTTTTACGCTTATCCGGCATGCTCCGGGTTTCATCGTAAACCGTCACATTCCGCTCAAGGGTTTTCCATTCTGAAATCATGTTTGTTAACCGTTCTTCTTCGTTTCCGGTAGGCTTTGTCACAACGGCTGCTTTTTGCTCAAACTCTTTTTCGATTTCTGCGGCTTTTGCAAGGGCGCTCGTAATTTCTTTCACTTGCTTCAGTTCCTTGTGAAGCGAGTTGATTTCTTTTTCCGCCTTCTTTTCAATTTCTTCTTTGATCGCCTGTTTGAGCTCTTCGGATTGGCTGGCTGCTGTCCTTTTGAGGCGGGTTGCAATTTCTTCGCAATAATTAAGGACATATTCCCCCGTTACACGGGCTCCTTTTTTTATTGTATCAATGAACAGGCGGTCGTCCATTTCCATTTTTAAGCTTTGGGCGGCAGATTCAAGTCCGGAATTGAATACTTGCGCTTCAGAAAGCTTTTTGGCAAACAGCTCGCGCATATGCCACTCAACTTCCGTTTCAACCTGCTTTTTTACCTGTTCGGAAAAAGTGCGAAGCCGCCGTTGCTTTTCGGCTTCCGTTTTTGCTTTGCTTCTAAAGAAACCGACTTTAAAATCAGGTTGAAAAGCCTCCAAAAATTTTTCTGCCGCCGCCCTCGTTTCATACGGCATTAAATAGGCGTTTTTAAATAATTTTTCTCGCTCCTGATCCAATGCGTATGCCCATTTGTTACCCATTTCGGTTAACTCGGTGATTTTCCTTTCAAGGTTTGCTTCTTTTTGGAATGCTTCACCGATATGTTCCTCCGAATATCCCGATATAATATTGTCAAATGGTTCGATTTCCAGGATCTTTTGTTCCTGAAGCCAATTGGTATGTTCTGCAATCAATTGGCTCTGGGCTGTTCGAACAGTTTTTTCCATCCATTCTTTATGGTGGAGCATCGCTTCGCGAAGCACATTTTTTACATCCGGGAACTCGTTGAAAGGATGATCCGGTTGTTTCAGTGTCGTGAAAAAAATTCTATCCGGATGGACATCCCAGGCTTCGAATGCAAGCTGCACAGACTTTTTATAGTCCTCAAAAGACAGTTCGCTATCATTATGTTTATCAATTTGATTGATAATTAAATAAAGCCTTGTCCCGTGCATTAACAGGTTTTTTGTATAAATAAAGTTTAATTCCGATTGTACATGGTTGTAGTCCATCACATAAAAAACGAGATCGGCCAAATGAAGTGCCGATTCGGTTGACAGCCGGTGGGCATCATCTGTGGAGTCGACCCCGGGGGTGTCCATTATCGTGATCCCTTTCGGGATTTTCCCGTTCATTTTGCCGATTTCAATTTCGAGCACATCACCATTTTTGCAAAATTCCTTCACTGTTTCAAAGCTGTATGGCGCGTGAAATATAAGCGGTTTCTTATTGTGATAATGCACTTTGGAAAATTCCCGGTCGGACCCATATACTTTCACAAGGTTCGCGCTTGTCGGAATCGGGCTTGACGGAAGAACTTCTTCTCCAACCAAAGCATTGATCATGGTGGATTTGCCTGCAGAAAAATGCCCGCTGAAGGCAGCGATAAATTCGTTGGAATAGATTTTTTTAAGCAATTTTTTGGTTTTGCCGGTACGTTCCAAGTCGCCATTTTGTTCAAATCTTTCGATTAACGTTAATGATTTTTCAAGCAAGGAAAGCCTTGCGTTTTTTTCCGCTACTTTAAGCATGCTTATGACTAACCCCTTAATTTACTATTTTATCTCCCTATCCTCCATTTTACCTAATTTTTCGCTTTTTTCCCATAGTAATCGTCAGAAATAAGCATCATAATCGGTATTTTCCTTGAGCGCCTTTTCTTCCATTGGAATTCTTACCATTAAAATGACCTGGTTTAATATAAAAAAGACAGACGCCGTAACGTATGCTTGAAATAATAAAGGGATGACCAGCAACTCAATTGTCACAATCAAATAATTCGGATGCTTCATATATTTAAACGGACCCTTTTTAACCATCTTCGCGCCTGGCAGCACGATGATTTTTGTATTCCAAAACCGGCCCAGGCTGGAAATGACCCAGACCCGTGCCAATTGAACGATGATAAAGAGGATGAGGAGAAACGGCCAGTAAGGATTTAAAGGCCGGCTTGTCAGCAGCGTTTCTGCGATTAAAAAAAGAAAAAAACCGACATGAATCAAAACCATAAATCTGTAATGATCCCGGCCATACTCCTTGGCGCCCCGCTCTTTCATCCAGCGCTCATTGCTTTTGGCCATCAACAGTTCGGCAACCCGCTGGCAAATGATAAAGACCAAAAAAATCAAGAAAAACATCATTTCCACCTGACCAAGAGCATTTCCGAACTAAAACCCGGGCCAAGTGCCGCAATCAGGCCATATTCCCCGGGGGCGATTTGTTTTTCCATGAAACGTTTCAGGATGAATAAAACAGTGGGAGAGGACATATTACCAAAATTTTCCAGAACTTCCAAAGAATCTGCTGTTTTATGAGGGGACAGGCCAAGGGACTTTTCATAGGCAGAAACGACTTTTTTTCCGCCGGGATGGGCGATAAAATGGTCAATATCATTAATATCAAGACCGTGAGCATCCAAAAATTCATTCACATTCGGTTCCAACCAACTCTCAATCAGGGCGGGAATGCTTTTTGCAAAGACGACATACAGTCCATTATCCTTGATGTCCCATCCCATAACATCCAAAGAATTTTCCAGCAATGTGGATTGCGTATCAATAATGAAAGGAACATGCTGCTTTGGTTTTTTTTCAATAAATGCTTGATCACCTGCAATAAGAACGGCCGCAGCCCCGTCTGAAAATAGGGAAGTGCCGATCAAATTGCTTTTGGAAACATCATCTTTTTGGAAGGTTAAGCTGCACAACTCAACAGCGACAACGAGGACCTTTTGATCGGGGAATGCCCGGCAATATTCAAATGCCCTGGAAAGTCCCGCTGCACCTCCCGCGCAGCCAAGACCCCAAATCGGAATTCTCTTCATATTCCGGGAAAACGGCAATTCGTTCATCAATCTGGCATCCAGGCTGGGCGTTGCCAGTCCGGAGGTGCAAACCAAGAAAACGGCACTGATTTCCCCGTGATCTACATGTATTTCACGGAGACATTCATTGACCGCCTGCTTGCACAAGCCGAGCGCCGATTCAATGAAAGCGGCGTTTTTTTCAGAAAAGGAATGGTCCTTTTCGTACCATTCCAGTTTTTTTGCAATATGTCTTTTTTTAATTTGGCCATTGTGAAAGACAGAAAGCAAACGCTCCAAATTCTTAAAGGACCGGGAAAATAATTTTCTTGCCAAGGCAAGCGCCTCGTCTTGTGAAACGATATGTTCAGGGACTCCTGTTCCGACTGATAGGATCTGCGGCAACTTCATATCCCCTTTCTTCTTTGTCTTTAGGTGTTTGAGTGTTTTAATTCCTCCAGCAGGTCAAAAAACCGGGGAAAAGAAATACCGATCGCCTCGTTGTTTTCAATGGCCGTTTCTCCTTTGGCGAGACAGGAGGCAATGGCAAGCATCATTCCGATTCGATGGTCCCCATGGCTGTCTACCGTTGCAGGATGGAGTTTCGATTTTCCATAAATTTTCATCCCGTCTTCCGTTGCTTCAATCCGCGCTCCCATTTTGGATAGTTCTTTTACAACCGTCTCGATTCGGTTCGTTTCTTTTACTTTAAGCTCGGCTGCATCTTTTATGATCGTTGTTCCGTCCGCTTGTGTCGCGGCCAGGGCAATAACAGGGATTTCATCAATTAAGCGGGGAATGATGTCTCCGCCGATTTCAATGCCTTTTAAGGAAGAAGTTTTAACCGTGATATCGGCTACAGGTTCAATGGAACTTTCATCTTTTCTTTCCATTAATATATCTGCGCCCATTTCTTTTAACACGTCTATTATGCCAGTTCTCGTCGGATTTATTCCTGTATTAAGAATGGTTAATTCGCTGTTTGGAACGATCAGTCCCGCAACGAGGAAAAAAGCGGCGGAAGAAATGTCTCCCGGTATATGGATTGTCGTTCCTCTTAAAGTTTGGTTTCCCTTTATTGATTTTTTCAAACCATCTTCTTCCACTTCACAGCCGAATAAACGCAGCATTCTTTCCGTATGGTCTCTTGACAGTTGCGGCTCGGTGACGGACGTTACGCCATCCGCCCGAAGTCCGGCCAATAATACGGCCGATTTCACTTGTGCACTTGCAACCGGTGAGATATAATCTATCCCGGTTAATGAGCCGCCGCGAATGCTGAGCGGAGTAAAGCTCCCATTTTCCCTGCCATCAATTTTCGCCCCCATTTTTAAAAGCGGCTGCACCACCCTGTCCATCGGCCTTTTGGCAATGGACTCATCGCCTATCAAGCAAGCGTGAAAAGCAGCATTCGCCAAAATCCCCAAAAGAAGGCGGATCGTTGTTCCGGAGTTTCGTACGTCCAATATCTCTTTCGGTTCCTGCAGCCCGTCAATCCCGCGGCCCCTAATTTCCACATCATCTTCATTTCTTTCGATCTGGACGCCCATTTTTTGAAAACAATCGATTGTACGAAGACAATCGTCTCCCGTTAAAAGCCCGTGAATCTTAGTCGTCCCTTCTGCAATCGAACCAAACATGACTGCCCGGTGGGAAATCGATTTATCACCCGGAACGCTGAGGGTGCCTTTTAGCCGGATTCCCTCATCTGTCTTTAACAGCATGCTCATCAAGCATCCTCCTTTACATGTTCAAATACGTCTCAAACCCGGTTTTTTCCAAGCACGTCTTGGCCCGCTGCCTGTCTTCATCCGTTTGGAAACTTAAGCGGAGAACACCAAACACGTCTTCCCTTGCTTCAATGATCCGAATGTTCGTCAAACTGATTTGTTCTTCCGCCAAAATAGTTGTAACGCGGGAGATGACACCCGGTTTATCCAGCACATCGACGAACAAGTCGTAAAAAGCATCAATGGCGCCTTTTGCACGAACCGGAAGGGAGTCCCTGAATTTTTTGGCCCCTGAAAAATAATGATAAATATGATCCCCGTTCCCCGTTTCAACTAGCGACTTGACGAAATTCATTTCATCAATCCATTCGCTTAGCAATTCCAGCAAGCTTGACTTGTTTTGCAAAATAATGTCCCGCCACATTTCCGGACTGCTGGAAGCAATCCGGGTAATATCGCGGAAGCCGCCCGCTGCGAGCCAGCGGACACGATCATTGGTTTGGGCATGGCTTTCGACCTGGCGGACAAGGCTTGATGCAATCATGTGCGGCAAATGGCTGACGACGCCTGTTATCTGGTCATGCTCTTTGGGATCCATCACGACAAAATTGGCTTTCGTGCCTTTCAACCAGCCTTTCAACTCAACAATTTTGCTTTCATCGGTTTGGGCTGAAGGGGTTAATACGTAAAAAGCATTTTCAAACAAATGCACCCTTGCACTCCCGGCCCCCGTCTTGTGGGATCCGGCCATCGGATGACCGCCGATAAAAGTGACCCCCTTTTGGTTGAGGATTTCAGCCTTTTCCATAATTTTCCCCTTCGTGCTGCCAACATCCGTGACAATAGCGTTTTGTTTTAAAGGCAATTCAGAAAGCCGCCCGATCATATGGCCCACTTCCTCAACCGGGCAGGCCAGAATGATCAAGTCACTTAAAACAGCCTCTTGTTCAAGTGATGATGCAATTTCATCGATGATTTGCATCTTTTCGGCAAGTTTGCAGTTTTCTTCATTCAAGTCAAATCCGACTATGCGGGCTTGATGTTCTTTTTTGATTGCAAGAGCGATCGAACCGCCAATGAGCCCTACACCTGCAATTAACACACGTCTTTCCAAATGATGTCCCTCTCTATCTGTCTATTGTGTAACGAGCACCATCTTTTCCAATAGTTGAAAAAGCTCTTCGTTTTGCTCTTTTGTCCCAACCGTAATTCGGATGCCGTTTGGAAACGGCCTGACGACGAAACCTTTTTCCAGTAAATATTGAAAAACGTCCGCGCTTTCTTTTCCCGGAATGCGAATGAATATAAAATTCCCTTGCGAAGGGTAATATTCAAAATTGTGCCGTTTGCATATGTCGTAAAATTTCTGCAATTCATTGACGTTTTCACTGACGCACTTTTCCACAAAGGTTTGATCTTGCAGCGCCGCTATGGCTGCTGTTTGCGCAAGTGCGGAAGTATTGAACGGAAGCCGCGCCACGTCCAATTGTTTTATAAGTCCCGCATCCGCGATCCCGTAACCGATGCGGAATGCTGCCAAACCATATGCTTTTGAGAAAGTACGCATAATAAGCAGATTTTTATAACGGTCCAGCAACGGAATCGTATCCGGATAATCGTCTGCCGCTGCATACTCATAATAAGCTTCATCCAACACCACCAGCGCATGGGGTGGGACCATTTTTAAAAATGCCTGGAGCTCCTCCCGGTTTACATATGTCCCGGTCGGATTATTCGGATTGCAAATCCAGACAACTTGCGTGCGCTCATCGATTTGGGCCGCCATCGCGTTTAAATCGTGGCAGCCATCTTTCAATGGCACTTCCCTAATTTCCGCTTTCTGGATGACCGCATGGTGGCGATATTGGGAAAAAGTTTCAGCTGCCATCACCGTATTGGAATCTTCGGAAAGCATTGCCCTGCTGATAATTTGAATCAACTCATCCAAACCGCTTGTAAAAATAAGCTGATGTTCATCCACTTCCAGCAATTTGGCTACTTTTTCTCTTAGCGTCACAGCGGCTCCGTCAGGATAAACAGCAAAATTTTCCAAGGAAGAAATGGCTTCACGTACGAGCGGTGAAGAACCGTATGGGTTTTCGTTCGACGCCAATTTGACAATCTTCGTTAATCCGTATTCCCGTTTCACCTCTTCGCTTGATTTTCCGGGGGAATAGGCTTTTAAAGTCAACAGTTCACGGTTTACCTTTACTTCTTTCATGTTGAGCCCTCCTTTATATTTTTTTGGCCTAGAATCTTTTTGCATAAGCCTTATATTGATTAATATTTTCCTTAATTTGGCCGATCTGGTCATGCCCAAATTGATCTAACACCGCATGGGCCAATTCCCAGGCTACTACGGATTCGGCCACGACGCTTGCTGCCGGCACCGCGCAGCTGTCAGAACGTTCGATGCTTGCCTGGAAAGGCTCCTTTGTATCAATATCCACGCTGTTCAACGGTTTGTACAGTGTAGGAATCGGCTTCATCACGCCTCTGATGACGATTGGCATTCCGGTCGACATGCCGCCTTCCAGCCCCCCGGCATTATTCGTCTTTCTTGTATAGCCTTTCTCTTCATCCCAAATAATTTCATCGTGTACGAGGCTTCCCGGTTTATGGGCTGCTTGAAATCCGACACCAATTTCAACACCTTTAAATGCGTTAATGCTCATGATGGCGCCTGCAAGTTTGGAATCAAGCTTCCTGTCGTAATGGACATAACTGCCGACACCGATCGGCATGCCCTCTGCGATTACTTCAACAATGCCGCCGATGGAATCCCCCTGCTCTTTTGCATCATCGATGGCTCTCATCATTTTTTCGGCAGCCGCTTCATCGAGGCACCGGACAGGAGAAGCCTCTGTTCTTTCCTGGAGATCCTCAATGCTTTCATACTTGACATTCTCTGCTTTGACTCCCCCGATTTCCAGAACATGCCCGCCGATGTTGATGCCCAGCTCAGAAAGAACGATTCTGGCAACGGCGCCGGCCGCCACCCTTGCCGTCGTTTCTCGGGCTGAAGAACGTTCAAGGACATTTCGCATATCACGATGGCCATATTTAATGGCGCCGTTTAAATCTGCATGACCCGGGCGCGGCCTGGTAATTTGCCTTTTTACTTCTTCTTGTTCCGCTTCTGTCAGGGGTTCGGCTCCCATAATTTTTCTCCAATGTTTAAAATCGCGGTTTGTCACAACGAGCGTGATCGGAGAGCCGATCGTTTTGCCATGGCGAACCCCGCTTAAAATTTGCACTTCATCCTTTTCAATTTGCATCCTTCTGCCGCGGCCATACCCTTTTTGTCTTCGGGCCAACTGTTCATTGATCATGTCCGCCGTTAGCGCCAGCCCTGCGGGAACTCCCTCCAAAATCGCCGTCAGCTGCGGGCCGTGTGATTCCCCTGCCGTTAAATATCTCATTGCCAAAAACCTCCAATTTAAAAATAAATATTAAAAAATCGCCCCTGCCATAAGCAGGGACGATTGATCATCGCGGTACCACCCTCGTTGCGGAAATATTTTCCGCCTCTTCATACAGATAACGGATGTCCCGTCTTTTCTTACTTGTGCAGCACGTGCCAAACGTTCAGAAAAGAAGCTCGAGGCCGTAATTCATGTTCATTTATATACTGGTTCCCACCATCCACCAGCTCTCTGAAACAGTGAAATGAACATTACTTTCTCCTTGTCATTGCCGATTATCAAAGTTATTTATCATTAATTTTTACCACATAAACCTTCGTTTGTAAAGGTGCATTTTCATCATCATAACAAATTGATGAACATCTCTCACAATCCTTTTTTCCTCATTTTTTACCGCTGTTACATCAACAATGTGCAAACAATTTAAGCTAATTGCGATGTCTCGTAAATCCAAACAGTCCAAGGGCTAGAACGAAGGCATAAAAAAATTTTCCCCCAACAA
>NZ_JBFEGN010000037.1:0-37689 GCF_047228825.1 Siminovitchia jepli | reverse complement strand
GATCTAGAACAGCTTATTAAAGAACTGGCGCAAGAATATCAATCCCAAATCAAATTGATTCAGACGGTTCCCGGATTTAAAAAGGAATTAACATCCATCCGACTAATTTCAGAAATTGGCGTTGATATGACAAAGTTTCCTACATCAGGTCATCTTTGTTCCTGGGCAGGTGTAGTGCCAGCAAATAATGAAAGTGCTGGAAAGAAACACTCCACCAAGATTTCTAAGGGTGGTCGCTACCTTAAACCACTTTTGGTGCAAGTAGCCAATGCGGTTGTTCGTTCAGAAACACATCCGGAAATCCGAAATAAATATCTTCAATTAAAGAAACGCAGAGGGCATAAAAAAGCAATTATTGCTATTGCCCACCGTTTGTTAGTAGCAATTTATCATGTCCTTTTAAATAAAGAGCCTTATAATCCGGATCTATATCATGTGACTAACTATATTCCTCCAGATAAGGAGCTATCTATTGAGGAGGCCATACAATTTGCAAAAAGTCACGGTTTTAAGATAGCTTAAATTTTTTTTACAATTTTCGGTACCTTTATTTAGTGTTGTCTTTTTTAGGAACTCCAAGGCGAACTCCTACAACTAATGATTTTCAAACTTACTCACTTCAGTAACATCTATAAATTCGTTGCCAGATTGAACTTTAAAATACTGCCACCAGGAACTGTTCTTTAATTCGGCTTGGACAGTATACTTTCCATTTTCAATGGTCAGTTTAGCCGGCTTTTCGAAATAATCATCCGCTACAGATTGCTCATCCCCGATCGCTTTCCATACTACAAATGGTAGTGTATAAACTCCATCTGCATATTTCGGATGATCGGTATCTCCGTCTTCCTTTTCTTCATCTGCTTTTGTGATGCTGTCCTTGTTAAATTGAAGACGAAGCGGTTGGTCACCGTTATGAGCACCTACTGTATACTGTACCCGCGCGTCCATCATCGTTGTTAGCTGATCCAGTTCATACGTAACTGTTCTCGTATTTTTCGTTTCATCTGCTTCTTCTTTTACTGGCTGCTTTCCTTCGACTTGAAAACCGGTGACTGTCTTATGATCAGTTAATGTAAGGGTAAGAAGTGTTTTGCCACCTTTTACGGCTAGTGAAGCCGTCTTATCAATATATCTTGCCATACCGGATGGTTTATCCTCTTTAGCATGCAAGGCCTCAAGGTCAATCGTGTAATTTCCATCTTCCAGCGTAATGGTTTCTGGATCCGCTTTTTCTCCATCCTCATTTTCTTCAGAAGATTCATCACCTTTTCCTGGGTCCTGCTCATCTCCACCATTTTCCTCTGTAGAGCCATCACCTTTTCCTGGATCTTGTTCATCCCCGCCGTTTTCTTCAGTAGAGCCATCTTCTTTTCCTGGTTCTTGATCATCTCCACCATTTTCCTCGGCAGAGCCATCTTCTTTTCCTGGACCTTGTTCATCTCCGCCGTTTTCTTGCTGTCCACCTTCAGATTCTGAGCCTTCCTCGGGTGTTTGGCCATTATTCGGATTTTCCCCTTCCTCACCATTCTCATTTTCACCTGGTTGAGAAGCTAATGGGATCCCACTCGGATCAAACTTAAAACGAATGTCATACTTATTATCGTAATTAAGACCAGGAATTCCTGTCACGATAATATGTACTTTGGCATTTAAGACTTGATTAAGATCATCCACCTTAAATTTAACAACTCTTGTATCATTCTCTTCACTAACTGTGGTCACATCAACAAAATCATTACCTGATTGTACCTTGAAATACTGCCACCAGGAACTGTTCTTTAACGTGGCCTGGACAGTATATTCTCCATTTTCAACAGTCAGTTTAGCTGGCTTTTCAAAATATCCATCTGCTACAGATGTACTATCTGCATTATCTTTCCATACTTCAAATGGTAAATTATATTCCCCATCAGCATATACATCATCTTCTTTCGCTTCTGCAAAAACAGCAGGAACCGAAGGAAATAGCGATAAGAATGTTAATGCAAAAATTAACATCATCGAAAGAATTCTATTCATTGTATGCACCCCTTTCACATGTTACTGATCGTTATCTAAAGCGTACTTTACGGAAAACGACAAAACCTGAAGCAAGTAGTACTACCGTAAGCAATAAAATAGGTGCTTCGTCACCTGTTGGTGGGTTTTTTTCAATTTTTTTGCTTCCAGCTGTTGAGTTATCAGTGCTTTGTTCATTATTTTGATTTTGTTCATTAGCATTGCCTTGGTTTTGTTCACCCTTATTGGTTGTTTCACTGCTTCCTGATCCGGATATACTAGAAGTATCAAACTTAAAACGAATATCATATTTATTGTCATAATCAATATTTGGTACGATGACATGAATTTTCGCACCTACAATCGTATCTAAATCTTGAACTTCAAATTGAACTACTCTTGTGTCATTTCCCTCACTAATGACTGTGACATCTTGTGATCCCACTTTAAACTCTTTCCACCAAGAGCTATTTTTCAGAGTCAATTGAACAAAGTTTTTACCGTCTTTTACAATTAACTTTCCAGGGGAAGATAAGTAGTCATTCGTCATTGACCTTTCGTCGCTATCACCTTTCAAAACGGTAAATGGTAAAGTGTACTCTCCATCAGCATAAGTTGCCGCCGCTGCATTATTGATGTTGAATGTAAGGGCGAATAAAGCCAATAATAGAGGGATGACTAGTTTTTTGAATTTCTTCATTTTACAATCTCCTTATCTTTCTTATTTTTATTTCGCCAAATGATTAGGATCATAAGAGCCAATAAAACAACCACAGTAATCGTTACAGTAATTAATCCACTATTATATTTTGTTTCACTGTCGGATTTCGCTTCGCTATTAGTTTTCGTTTTTTCCTTAGCTTCTGCGGCTTCAGCCTTCTTTTCCTGATCGACAAAATCAGTTTCTTTTATTTCTAATTTTTCGATCTCTTTTTCCTCTAACTCTTTCAAACTTTCCAAATCAAAACTAAATCGTACAGTATAGCGATGATCATACACAGGATCCATTGACTCAATAAGAACATGCATCTTAAACTCAACCGGTTCTTGCAAATCTCGATCTACTTTAAACTGTACGACTCTCGTGTTTTCTTCTTTATCTTCGCTGATTACATGAACATCAACAAATGAATCTCCTAGAGGAGATTGCAATTCCTTCGTCCATTCACTATGATTCAGCTCGAAACGTATGTAATGCTCATCACCTTTTACAATTAAAAATGCTGGTTTTTCAAAATAGTCATTGGCGATGGAAACGGATTCTGTTTCTGCATGTAAAATGACATAATCAAGTGAATAAACCCCATCTTCAAGTGAATCTAGGTTGTTTGCTGCAAAACTGCTTTCTGGCCGCAAAAAAACGGTTCCTAATAAGACAACAATTGCAAATGTAATGGCAATATACCTAAGATGATTTCTCACTTATTTCCCACTCACTCCCCCGAAAACTATATTTGATATTGATATTCATTATCAATTAAGGGTAAAAAAAGAAGTACTTGCTCTTCATGTCTTTACTGATATTTTAAAATGAGTGACAAAGGTACAGTTCCATTATGTCCGGGGGCGCTGCGATCCCCGAATTTTCATTTTTATGAATAAAATTCACAATCCCGCGTACACTGAAATTGAAAATCATTATCAGTTAAAACTAAAAAAATAACCTCCCTGCCCCTTTTACCAGAAATCACTGCGGTTCTAATCTTTTCTGGAAAACACCTCCATGATATCATCACGATATTGATAATCATTCTCACTTCGAATCTATCATACCCAATTTTAGAAAAATGTCAATCACATTTTTAAACCTTTGTTAAAAAAGCATGACTAAAGAGTGACAAACTTTTCATCTGCTTATTCATCCCACTTTTTAGAATCTTATTTTTTTTGCAATTCCCTTATTGACAATGAGAATCATTTTCATTATGATAGATGACAATTGATATTCATTCTCACTTGGATTTTTACGGAGGATTGAAGCATGAGAAGAAAAATGCTTTTAAACACTATCATTCTGCCCTTTGTACTGATGGGCTGTGCCCAAAGCCAAAACAACGAAGATAGCGGGACGTCAGGAGACGCCGCTGTTTCAGTTACGGATTTTGCAGACCGTACCGTCACTTTTGATCACGTTCCTGAGAGAATTGTTGCCTTATCCAACGGTGATGTGGATATTGTTTATGCACTCGGAGGTGAGGTCGTCGGCAGACCGAATTCAAAAGGACCGATCGCTGTAAAAGAGGCGGAACATGCCGAGGAGGTCGGCTCCACCCACTCTGTCGATATTGAAAAGATCACCGCCCTTCAGCCTGATGTGGTACTCGGAGGACATCCAATGAACTTGAAGGATGTCCCTGCCATCGAAGGAACCGGGGCAAAGGTCATCTTAACTGGAGCAAATTCTGTGGATGATATTAAAAAGCAAGTAGGTTTATTAGGCGAGGTGCTTGGAAAAGAAGACAAATCTAAGGAAATCATCGCTGATATTGATCGTAAAGTTGAGGAAATCCAATCAGGACAGTCTGAAAGGAAACCGAGAGTGTTGCTAGTTTACGGTGCACCTGGCACAAACATGGCTGCATTGCCCAATTCATTAAGCGGAAACCTGCTGGAAATGGCAGGGGGAGAAAATATAGCCAGCGATTACCCCGGATTGGACAGCTATCCTCAATATGCCCAGTTAAATACTGAGAGAATCATAGAGTCTAACCCGGAAATCATTTTACTCATGAGTCACGGCAATCCTGAAGAAGTAAAGGACAGCTTTATGAATGAAATGAAAAAAAATGCAGGCTGGAAAGACCTGGATGCCGTGAAAAATGACCGTTTTGTCATTTTGCCGTCCGACCTTTTCGGTACGAACCCGGGAACACGGGTAAAAGAGTCACTTGCGTTTCTTCAAAAGATTTTTAAAGAGATGAAATAATGAACATGTCCTTACATAAAAGACAGCGAAGAAAAAAATATGCAATCATTACCACGCCTGTCCTGATTTTTCTTGCTTGTTTGTACGGATTAACTGATGGATCTGTTCAAATCAGCATGTCGGAGATGTGGAGAGTGATTACAGGGAACGGAGAACACATTCATGAGAAGATCCTTATGGATGTCAGGCTTCCAAGGGTACTGATAGGTATCTTCGTAGGAGGATGTTTAGCAGCATCGGGAGGCTTGCTGCAAGGCGTTATGAAGAACCCACTTGCAGATCCGGGAATCATCGGAGTGTCCGCAGGCGGAGGACTGGCAGCAGTCATCACCATGATTGTCCTTCCGCAATTGACGTATTTATTGCCATTGACAGCATTTCTCGGAGCGTTCATTACCTCTATGGTGATCTATTTTTTGGCATGGGATCGGGGTACATCACCTGTCAAAATCATTTTGGCCGGTGTCGCGGTCAATGCTTTACTTGGTGCAATCACCAGCGGAGTCATGCTTGTATACAGCGACCGCGTTCAAGCTGTTTTGCCATGGCTTGCCGGTGATTTGAGCGGCAAAGGCTGGCATCACTTTGAATTTATGTTCCCCTATGCAGCCGCGGGAATATTATTGTGCTTCTTGGCCATCAAGCCGGCCAACCTGCTGCTTTTAGGGGATGACACAGCACAGCTGCTCGGACAAAGGGTGGAAATTCAGCGATTTCTACTGATTGTATTAGCTTCCTATTTGGCAGGCATCGGAGTTAGTGTGGCCGGGTTGGTCGGTTTTGTCGGACTCGTCATTCCACATATCGTCCGCATCATCATCGGTGATGACTACCGCTTTTTACTGCCACTATCTATTTTCTGGGGAGCGTCACTTGTCGTTTTTGCCGATACTGCCGCGCGCTCGTGGTTTGATCCGACTGAACTTCCGGTCGGAATACTGCTCGCTTCATTGGGAGCGCCGTTCTTTCTATTTTTATTAAGGAAACGGAGAATCGGATAATGACAGCTATTCAAACAAAAGAAATGGAATTGGATGTTGGGCACTTTCATCTGAAGAATATTTCCTGTTCCATTCCAACCGGAAAGATCACCTCAATCGTGGGACCAAATGGCTCAGGAAAGTCTACGATATTAAAGCTGATCACACGATTAACAAAACAAACTTCCGGACAGATTTATATTTATGACAAGCAGGCGAATCAGTATTCTTTGAAACAATTTTCCCAGACGGTTTCCATGCTTCCACAGTCCAAAGAAGGACTTCCAGATTTAACCGTCAAGGAGTTAGTAGCTTATGGTAGATCCCCGTATAAAAAGCTTTTTGAGCAGCGGTTAACCCAAAATGATGAAGAAATCATTAACAAGGCACTGGAAATGACGGGGACGAAGAAATATGAAGATCGCCTGGTCCATACCCTTTCAGGGGGAGAACGGCAAAGAGCCCGGATCGCAATGGCATTGGCACAATCAACAGATATTTTAATTTTGGATGAACCGACCACCTTTTTGGATATCGCCCATCAATTTGAATTGATGGAAATACTGAAGCAAATCAATGAAGAGTCCTATATGACGATTGTGATGGTCCTTCATGATCTTCAGCAAGCGGCAGCCTACAGCCATCATTTAATAGCGGTTAAAAATGGACAGATTCAAGCCATGGGGAGTCCAGAATCCGTATTGGATTCCCAATTTCTGAAAGATATCTATGGCTTAGATGCTGATGTACAGTTTGATGGAGATTTTCCAATTATCATACCTAAAATAAAAAATTTAAGGAGGAATTAAAATGGTTATTGTAACAAATACAAATCACATTAAAAAGGGGGAAGGGCAGCGCTTGATCGACAGGTTCAACAAGGTAGGCAAAATAGAATATATGGAAGGTTTTTTAGGGCTGGAAGTCCTTTTTACCGAAAACACAAAGGAGTATGATGAAGTAACCATCAGTACCCGCTGGGAATCAAAAGACGCTTTTACAGCCTGGACAAAAAGCGATGCTTTCCGTGAAGCGCATTCCCGTGATCCGGGCGGCAGACCTGATTACATCATTGATAATAAAATCTCTTTCTACGAAGTAAAAATCGTCAGAAACCCGATTGTCCCTGCATAAATTCAAAGGCTCCTTCGCTTAATCCCGCGAAGGAGCCTTTTGCAATGATCATACCAATTTTTGACCACAATTCGAGCAGAATTTCCCGCCGCTCGTCTTCTCCCCGCAATTCGGACAGAAATTGGGGATTTTTCCTCCGCCGGATGACGGCTGTTCGGGCTGGTCCGGGGCTCCCTGTGCTGGATTTCCCTGATTCGGCGCCTGCTGCTGAGAAGCCTGTTCCTGTGACTGATTCATATTTTTCATCATTTGGCCGGCCATGCCCATTCCCATCATCATGCCGGCCATATCAGCAGCTGTTCCACCGCCCTTTACCTTTCCGGAAGCAATGCCGTCCGTCATGGATACTTGCTGATACCTTTGAACGTCGCCGATCATGCCATGCGATGCGGTTTTGGTGATCATGTCCTCGATTTCTTTCGGATAATTAAAGCTCATGATGTTGAAGCCTGTAATGGACATTCCGATGTCAATCACCTGCATATCGAGGTCTTCACGGATTCCCTGGGCAATTTCAAAAGCATTCGCCCGCAGATTGAACATGTCTTTGCCTTCTTTGGAAATCCACTTCATCAGCAACTGATCAAGAATAGATGTGATACGGATTTTAACATCTTCCACAAAATAGCTGTCTTTAATTCCGGCAATCTTATCAATCAAAGCAATATAATCATTCACTTTAAAATTGAAAGTCCCGTTGGCACGGATCGGGATGCCGCCCGGAAGCTGTGGTGAAGGGATATGGATCGCATTTTTCGTACCCCACTTGACTGTAAATTCCTTCGTATTGACGAACAGCACTTCCACCCGCATTCCGCTGTTGAAGCCGAACTTGAATCCTTTTAATGTAGATAAGAACGGGATGATCTGGGACTCGATGTTGTAGTCTCCTTCATCCTGGAAAATCCCTTCGATTTTTCCGTTGTTGATAAAAATGGCGTCCTGACCCGGCTGGATGATCAGCCGGCTCCCTTTTTTGATTTCGCGGTTGTTCCATTTCCAAAAAATCATGTCATCTCTGAATTCTTCCCACTCAACGACGTTGGCAAATTGACTGCTAAAAAAACCCATTTCTCATTCATTCCTTTCGAACCTAGAATTTTCCTCTGCTGCCGCTGTGGGAATGTCCGCCTCTTGTGACTCCCCCTCCGCCACCGCCGCTGAAGCCGCCGCCGCTGCTTTTATTGGACGGCTTCCTGCGTTTTGACGTGGATGTGCGAATATACTGGTCCCTTCTATGATTCACTCTCGTATTCTCGTTATCCTGATACGTTGCAGCGTTTACCGTCACTCTTCCGCCTGTATTGAAGGCCATGATGCCAACAACTGCCCCGGCTATTGCCAGCGACGCAATGATTTGGAACCATATATTGAATAATATATTGTCCGGGTCCACTCCCGGCCTGATTCCCATATACTTGGACGAAGTCTTGATGAAAGACTGAAAAGCTTCATAATAATTTTCATTTGATAGATCCGGTGTAACTTTTTCACGGACAAGGGCTGCCCGGTGATTATCCAAATACTTTTTCGCCTTATAAAAACCGGCGACATACACATCCCCTTTTTTCATATCAAGCGCCAATATGGCCGTATTCCCGTTCGGTTTATCATAACCGGGCTTCTGCTGATCGTAAAAATCCTGCATAAAGTCCTCAACGTCTTTGTTTTCTTCATTATTGGTCGTCAGTATGATAAAATCGGTATCCCTTTTCGCGCCATGTTTTTCCGCCAAAGCTTCCAGCTCTTTCACTTCACTTTTGCTTAAAAGACCGGCATCATCATAGATTCTTTGTTTGGAAGGAGAATCCGCCGCTGCAAAGGCAAAAGGCAAGAGCAGAAAGAAAACCATCAGGATCAACGTTTTTCTGAAAAAGCAGCTTCTCACCACAGGCCACCTCCCATAGCCAAGGCGACCAGCTTCAAAGCAATGAATGAAGTGCCCGCAATGCCCCCGAACCAGGCAGCCACCTTCTGAAAACTGATCGGCGGCTTTCCGACCACTTTTCCGGTCTGTCCGTTCATCGCAAATGTATGTTCCTTTTTATTATAATCATAGTAAACCATCCAGACAGGGAGAAGGACATAATAACTGCGGACTTTCTTCGTGTTGATATGCTTATGATTATATGTGACTGAGGAATACCCTGAAATCGTGGAACTGATATATGTATCTATGAACTTCCGGATTTTGGATTCGACCCGGGGATACAGTTCTTTATCATCGTAGTTATATTTCTCCGCAATATATCCCGCCAAATAGGGAGTTTTAAAATCCTTTAATTGATCATAGGGATAAGGCTCCAATTTATCCATGATTTTGTCGTCCATTTTTTCAGAAGCATCAACAGGGACCTTAACATAGGAAAGGTCGATATCCCGGTATACATCATAATATTTCGTTTCCGTGTATTCATAATCTCCTCTTGTGTATGTCCTCACCTTCGTTCCGACCGCTTTAACCTTTGCCTTTGTGTTTAAATCATACAGCCAAAAAGGGACATACATCCCGGTGATGCCTTTGATCCGGTCGGCTGTCATGAATCCTTTTGGAGTCAGGCGGCCATTTTTGCACCATTTTTTAAAAGCCTGCATCGCTTCTTCCTTGCTGATGGTAAAAGGAATCACCTTTGCCGGAGCCAAAGCACCGGAAAGACGTTCCTGCAAAACTACGCCAGCCCCGCAAAAGCTGCATGTCGTCGCTGCAGTCTCCGCCTCTGTGATCAGCATGGCACCGCAGTTCTCACAGTGATATTCCTTCGCCTCATCATCCGTTAGAACAGCCGAATTCAAATCTTCGGCAAACTCTTCGATATGATCCTGCCTTCCGCAGCTTTGACAGGTCAGCATTCCGGATTCACTGTCAAAGCCCATATCATCCCCGCAGTTCGGACATTTATAATGGATGACCAATGGTATCCCCCCTTTTTCATCCTCAGGCGCAAGTCCTTTACCCGAAGAGAGCTGTAGCTCGGGCTACAGCTCAAGTCTATTTTTTGTTTCATTACCTGAAGCCGAAAATTATTCTTTATTCTTGATTTGCTCCTTCAAAGCAGCCAATTCGTCCTCCACATCCGGTGTATTATCATATTTCGATGTCAAATCGTTTATGTCATCTATTGGAGCTGCATTTAATTCCGACATCGCATTGGCTTCATCGAGAGCTCTTTCGACCTTTTCTTCCATGCGGTTGAATGCAGACATGGACCGGTTGGCGCCGGATACCGAGGAACCGATTTTATTCAGCCTTTCCTGCGTTTTTGCTACGGCCATTTTGCTTTTGATCATCGTTCTCCGAGCTTCCAGCTCGCCGATATCAGAAACGAGCTTGTCATGCATTTCCCTCATCCGGACCGCATTGGAAGCCGCTAGACTGTACGCCTGCTGCAACTCCGCCTCTTTTTCAGACAACGAAGACTTCTTCTCCAAAAACTTCCGTGCATCATCTTCATTCCCTGCTTCCAAGGCTTTGACTGCATAGCTCTGCATCTTTTCAATCTCTGCCGAACATTCATTAAGCGCCCGTTTTGACCGCTGCTCCTCTGCCATGACCGAAGCGGTTTCCGCCTTCACTTTGCCCAAATCGCTGTTCAGATTTCTCATATACTGGTCAATCATTTTCTCCGGATTTTCCGCCTTGTCCAATAATGCGTTTATATTGCTCGACATAATATCTTTAAACCTTGCTAAAATACCCATTAAGCCACTCCTTCATTTATTTTCTAATCATATATACTGGGTGGGGAGAGAAAAAGTTTCATTTTTTTCTTTCGAAGTTGTTTTACATCGCATAAGGCCTCACCCTATGAGGAAGATTCAAACGAAAAACTTATCCAGATGATTAATATCATCCCTCCGAACCTTTCTTACCTGAATTCAATTACCTTTTTTACGATTACGATTTCCTGTCCTGCCTACGGAATGAAGCCAGGAAGGTTTTTATATGAAAACGCTGCCTGGCCTTCATATTCTATATTTTACTGGCAATTTTTCAAAAGAAATACCCATGTCTCTTTTCCCGGCATTCTTCATATCGTTTTGGATTAACCAACAAATCAAAGTCGATCATCCAATCAATTTTCCCCAATCTTTTCCAGTGTATCTCATTTGAAATATCTGTAGGCCAGATATGAATCTATACAGATGGAAAAAGTTTTTACAGGTGAATGCAGCAGCCGACTCAATCCAAATACGGTCAATAAACGAGACGGTACCTCCCATGCCGGAACCACCGCTTTTTATTTTTGATGAACAATATCCCCACCGATGATGGTCATGTCAACGTAGGTATGTAATAATTCATCCGGATGATGCATCGTGAACAGATCATTTGAATAGACCGTCATATCCGCCAATTTTCCTCTTGAAAGGGTTCCTTTTATGTTTTCTTCATTCGTCGCAAATGCTCCGCCAATTGTAAATATCTCCAAAGCTTCTTTTATGGACAGTTTTTCTTTTTCATTCCATCCATTGTGGGTTTCCCCGGGATGCCTCCGTGTGATGGCTGCATGAATGCCCAAAAGCGGATCTATAGGTTCTACTGGCGCATCGGACCCGCCTGCACACAGCACTCCGGCAGATAACAGGGATTTCCAAGCATATAAGTATTGTATTCTTTCCTTACCAAGCCTGTCCTCTACCCAAGGAAAGTCCCCGACTACAAATCTCGGCTGGATATCTGCCACAAGAGTCGGTTGGGCGAGACGCCGGATTAAATCTTCCCTCAGCAGCGACACATGAATGATGCGGTCGCGATGCTTCACACTTGGAAATTGATCAAGTACATTCAGCACGTTTTCCACCGCCTGATCGCCGATTGTATGAACCGCGACCGGCATCGAATGGTCCCTGGCAGCTTTAACCATTTGGAATAGTGTTTCCTGATCATGCATCGCCTCACCATATTCACCCGAAGCATCATGATAAGGCTCCGAAAGAAGGGCAGTCCTTCCTCCAAACGCACCGTCTGCAAATATTTTGATTGCTCCGATCTTCAGCGTGTCATTCCCATAGCCCGCGTACATTCCCCTTTCCTTTAGGCGCTCAAGGAAAGGATAATCGATCAAAAGATTGCAGCGCAGCCCTTTTCGTTCCTGATGAAGCAATTTATCAAACATTTTGTACGTTTGCTCAAATCCGCCCAAATAGCGGGGGTCATTCGTATGGACACTTGTCAGTCCCCGCTTCATTGCATGTTCCATCGCCAATCCCAGTCCTTGCTTCAATTCGTCGTATGTCTTCTCCGGCATGCGGTCTGTGATCAACGTGGAAGCCGACTCGAGCAGAAGTCCCGTCGGCTTCTTCGTATCCGGGTCCAAGACGATGCTTCCACCTGCCGGAACCTGCATTGAAGGATGATAATTGGCCATTTCGAGCGCTTTGCTGTTCACAAGGAAAGCGTGGTGGCAAATTCTTTTGATAAAAATCGGACAGTGCGGCGCCGCTTCATCCAGCTCTTGAATAGTCGGTATTCCGCCGTCATCAAAGAGGTTTTCATCAAATCCCAGTCCTGACAGCCATTTTTCAGGTGGAGTCGCACTTGCCCTTTCCCTGATTTTTTCAAGCATCTCTCTTTTTGAGCTGACCCCTGTTAAGTTCAAATCCAAAAACTGAAAAGCGACGCCTGACAGATGCAGATGACTGTCAATCAGGCCCGGCGTTACCATCTTCCCTTGCAGGTCAACCATTTTGGCATCATGTCTTCCCCACTGCAAAACCATATCCTCATGCGCACCAAGGTCAACGATTTTTCCATTTTCAACGACGACCGCTTCAACAACCGGGTGATTTTGATCAAGAGTGTATATCTTTCCCTTTGTAAAAATTATTTTGGACATATGCATTCCTCCAAACGGCATAGAGACCCATCAAGATATTTCCATTCTATCAAAAATTGCCGATTCTAAAAAAGCATTGCCTATAAGAGATGATCCTGTCGATTTGCCAACAACGCGCCATACTCCCCAAAACAAAGAAAATTTTCATGATTAAATCCGTACTTCAAGTGTTCTGTCCTAAAACTTTTGGCTTCGCCAAACTAAAATTCATCCCCCACTTATCGACTATCGCCGATAGAAGTGGGGGACTTCTTTTAGAGGTTCGTTAAACCCGGCATCTAAATATGCGGCAGCCTATTTTATCCTGGTAAATCATTGATAAATATTGGTGTTCGTTAAGGATTTGAAAGTATGAGTCATCTATATCTTTCGACATTGAGAAGTCTACGGCATTGTACATGTTCATCGCATCTGTCTGCAGCTTGAAAATCTCTGAATGAACATGGTTAAAGCCGGCTCTTTGAAAATGGGCACACCATTCCGGCTCGCTCAACAGCTGCTTCACCCCATAAAAACGAATAATCTGGGCTAACTCGGCTTCGGTAACGGGATTTTCCCGCGTCATTTCAATAGCCAGCAAGGTCCCATTTGGCTTTAACACCCGTTTGAATTCTGGTATGGACTGCGAGATATGTGTAAATGCGGTAACGGATTCAGACAATACCATATCAAATGATCCGTCTTCAAAAGGGAGATTTTCGGCATTTCCATACACTGTATCAATTGGGAGCTGCATCAACCGGAATCTTTCTTTTGCTTTTTCCAGCATGATTTTATGACAATCGAGCGCCGTTACTTGACATCCATACTCTTTTGAAAGATAAGCAGAAGTTTGTCCTGTTCCACATCCCACGTCGAGGATTTTCATCGTGTCATCAATTTTTTCCTTTGACAAAATATTTTTTGTCAGTTGAAGGCCGCCTGGATGGGCACCTCCCACTCCAAATAAAGCCAGACAATTAAGATAAGTGCTTTCCACATTGATTCCCGCCCTTTTTTTGATTAGCCTGTTGCGGCTTTTCTAATACCATTAAGGTCTGTTATATGGTATTCGCAAGCGGGTCTTATGGGAATCCGGGCATCTGTCCTTTTTCTTTTGAAGCGAAAGCATACGCCTGGAAAAACCATGGGGCAATCCAAACAAGTGCAAATGATGCCAAATCCAGTACCCCTATTTAATTGAACATATACACGGTTCCACTCCTATTTTACTGTAATATTTCCTGAAGCTGTCTCGATTTCCACCTTATACTTGCCATCACCCGATGTGCCTTCCATTTTCTTGTCATCTTGACGGCTGATGGAAAGCGGAATGGCGACCATCTGCCGGCCGCTTGCCGTCTTGGTTGTTAAATGGATATCGGGCTTCTTTTCATTGAATAAAAGTTCTACGTTGCCGCTTGTTGTTTTGGCGTGCACATCACTGTGAAAATGGCCAAAATCCAGGGAGATGTCTCCGCTTTTTGTCATGGCTTCGATATGTTCCGTTTCTATTCCTTCCGTTGTAATATTGCCCGAAGCGCCATTGATGATGATTTTTCCTTGATAATCCTTTGGAATGTTCACATGAAGCTTTTTATTGAAATTGATTTTTGGGCCAATATGAAACTTGCTTTTCTTTGCATGGATGGATATTTCTTTTTTACCTTGCTTCATCTCGATAATCGGTTTTGGATGGGATGCCTCCAATTTGGATTGATCCGTGCTTTTGATGTGAACGTTGGTACTGCCATGCTCGATATAAATCGCTTCGGTATGTGTAAGATCAGCCGTTTCGGCTTTGCTTTTCCCGCCCGATGTGCATCCGGAAAATAACAAAACGGACAGAAACAAAAAGATGTATATCTTTTTCACGTGACAAAACCTCCCTTTTTCACGCATTGATTAATAAAATCAAGCCTGCGATGGTCATCATCCATGAAAGCGTGGACCCCGCATTTTTTTCAATGGAGAGTCTGATTTTTTCCAATGGTCCCTGGAGCCGCCCTTTAAACAAGAAGTGCCCCGCCATCAAAATCAATGCTGGAAGGACCATAATCAAATTGTAGCCTGCCAGCATCGGGAGCCACTCCAGCGGGTGCAAGTGAGCGGCCGTCATGATGCCAACGGCTGCAAAATAGGGCAATGCCGTGCCCACTTCAACCAAACCGGTGGTCAATCCGAGCGCCACCATCGCAAAGCTGCTTTTACTTTTCGGTTTGCGCACTTTGGGAGCGGATTGTTTTGTTGGGATAAAAAAACTGCCAATCAATAGGCCCAATCCGAGAATGGTCATGATCCGGCTCAATAAAGCATTATTTCCAAGGCCGGAAACAGCATCCGTTACAATATCCAGCCCCAACATCAGAAAAACACCGACCATAAAATAAAAACCGGCAACTGTGGCCAAATAGACAAGCAGCCTGCCCGCAACCTTGTCTCTCTCCGAAAGCAGCATGTATACGGTAACGCCCAAAGTGGTCGGGCTGAGTGTATCCAGCAATGCCAATGCTCCTACAGATAGCAATAAGGCTATACTCATCAGGAATCACCCTTCCCCTTCATTTTGCTCAAATAAATATCGGAAGCTGCTTCCAGAAAATCCAGCACTTCTGGTTCAATCGGGTAAAACCCGGCCTTTTGCGACGCTTCCGGAGATTTTCTGACCGCCCAGAGTTTTTCAAGAAATTCATCATGTTCCCCAAACAATTCCTCCTGCTTTTCAAACATGCGCCGGATGATTTTTTGGATCTGCGGTGCCTCCGGGCCCTTATCCATATGATTCTTTAATTGGCCAAGCAAAGAAACCCATTCCAACGTATCAGGATCCGTTCGGTTGACATTGGGAAGCCGCTTCAAAAGCTCCATTTCCGTTTCGTCAAACATCTGCTTCCTGTATTTTTTTCTGCTATCGGGATCCTTTGTATATAGTTGAATCAAATGCTGAACTTTCAACAGATCAACTTCGCCATCGATGGCCATTTCGTTTAATAGCCCCTGCAAGGTTAATTCAATTTGTTCCAGCTTTTGCTTTTCATTGGATACATACGCCAATTGATCCTGCAAACATTTATTCCAATCCCTTTCATTGGAGAGCATCTCTTTGATTTCGCTCAGACTGAAGCCCAGTGATTTTAAAAATTGAATCTCCTGCAGCTTGATCAGTTCTTTTTCACCATATAGCCTGTGCCCTCCTTCCGTCTTGTCCGCCGGAAGCAGCAACCCGATTTGATCATAATAGCGCAGCGTCCGGACCGTTACCCCGGTCCGTTTTTTGACCTCTTTAATGGAAAGCATTTATGCACCCCCCTCGTTACTGTTTTCAGTATACAAGATGACGTAACGTCACTTTCAATAGACAAATCATCATTTAAATAAAAGAACCTTTTCTGGAAAAAAAACGCTCTCACTTCCCCACATCCCGAGGCTATAATGGAATTGTCGCCGCTAGCCTGTTTCGGTTGATGCGGTCTATAATGATGAATCGAAATCGTTTTCCGGGAAAAGAAGGATAACAGGACAGTTGTATATCGGATCGGAATCATATTTTCTTGCTCATTGTTTTGATGGCGGGCTGTGGCGGATAAAAACCGTTGAAAAGTGAAGAAGCTCATCCTGAGGATGAGCAAGAAGTGAAAAATGAAAGGATGAAATACCAAAGTAAAGGGCCGTACAGCGTCGATCACTTTGTACCGCCCTAGCCTAATGTAACCGTCCAAATTTTAAAATTCCAATCCCTTCACAGCTTGTACGCCAGCATCATAATAATGTTTCTCCGGTTCAATGACGGATACCAGATCCGCTAATGCTTTTATTTCCGGCTTGGCATTCCTGCCTGTAATGACAAGATGAACATGGGGCGGTTTATTTTTGATTACATCTATTACTTCCGGAAGCGGCAAAACGTCATCAATCGGAAATCTGTCAATCGCCAACGCATTATTGAGTTCATCCAAAATAACCACATCATATTCCCCGCTCAATACCGCCTGCTTTGCCTTGGGCCAGCCTTCCTTTAACGCTTCCCGGTGTTCTTCCGGTGTTTTCGTCCATGTGAAGCCAACGCCAAGCTGCGTCATTTCCACGCCCAATTTTTTGAAAGCAAGTTGTTCCCCGTATGTCCGCTGCGGTGATTTAATGAATTGAAAAATTCTTACTTTCATTCCTCTTCCTGTACTTCGGAGCCCAAGCCCCAATGCGGCTGTTGTCTTTCCTTTGCCTTCTCCGGTATAGACGAGAGTCAACCCTTTTCCGTTTTTTCGATTTGCTTTTTCCATGCCGATCCTCCTTTATGATCCAAACAATATTGTACAAACCTCTGTGGCATGTTGGTATTTGAGGCAAAATGGAGATGAGTAAATCCGGCTGCAACGTTTGGCAAGTAAAATCCTTCTTCTTTTTCTCCCCTGAGCCCTTGCACGTGATATACGTGTGAAAAGGAAGCGCTTTTTGTCATCGAAAAATAGTGAAATTCATGTCCTTTCGCCGTTTCTCCCTTGCCAAGAATGATCGTTTCCTCAAGTGACGTTATTTCCCGATAACCTAAAGCTGCCCGTTTTGATGTCATCGCAACATGAGCCGGGATGAGGCCAACCATGGGGTATGCCCTTCCATCCGCCGTTGTGAGTGATTCCGTTAAATATACGAAGCCTCCACATTCGGCGAGAGTTGGCAGCCCGGCCTCTATTCTCTTTTTAATCTGCTGTTTTATGGCTGTGTTGCCGGCAAGCTTTTTGGCAAACTCCTCCGGAAAACCGCCCCCGATGTATAGGCCATCGATCTCCTCCGGCAGTTTCGTTTCCTCCAACGGGCTGAAATAAACAAGCTCGGCACCAGCAGCCTCAAGCAACGCCAGGTTCTCCGGATAATAAAAATTAAAGGCAACATCACGGGCAACCGCAATTCGAACGCAACTTTCTTGTTTTTTTCCAAATAGCGTTGGACGGGAAATCACAACAGCTTGATCGGTATCGGCAAGCTGTAAAATCTTGTCCAAATCCGCTTTTTCACGAATTGTTTTCCCCAGCTCTTTGAAAAATCCGGACAATTCCCCGCGTTCGATGGCCGGAATCAGTCCCAAATGCCGCTCGGGAATTTTGGGGATATCACCACGCACTAAATGCCCAACAACGGGAATGCCGCATTCTTGTTCGATTGCCTGCCCGCATAGCTTTGCATGCCCTTCACTGCCGGCTTGATTTAAAAGAACACCGGCAATGTTAACATTCGGATCAAGCCGTTGAAATCCTTTCACAATGGCTGCAGCACTTCTTGCCATACTGCTAATATTGACGACCAGCAGTACCGGGGCCTCCAAAAGGATACTGATTTCCGCTGTGCTGCCCACATTGTTTTTTGGGCTTTTTCCATCGTAAAAGCCCATTACCCCTTCGATGATCGACAGGTCAGCATCACGGCTGGCCTGGATAAAAATATCTTTTACCGTTTCTTTGTCCAGCATCCAGCTGTCAAGATTGCGGGATGGCCTGCCTGTCACGGCTGTATGATAAGTTGGGTCAATATAGTCCGGTCCGCATTTAAATCCTTGTACATGGAGCCCGCAATCTTTAAATGCCTGCATTAACCCAATCGTCCATGTTGTCTTGCCGGCCCCGCTCCCGGTACCGGCGATAACGAGTCTTTTTTGCATAGGATTCACATCCTTTATGAAATAGGTTGATCTGAATGCGGGAATTATTTTTTCCAAAAAAGCTTTTTAAACCATACGTAAACTGCGGCTTTTTTGTTCATCTTGAATGCTCCTCAATAATTCGTTTCTTGATCGAGGATAGCTGTCATTCTTCATTGGACCTTTCATGCTTTCAAATACATCCATGATCCACGGCTTTTCCAAATGACTTTTATGTAAAATTGCTTCGTCCTGAAAAACGATCGTTGGACAGCCTGATGAAATAATCTGTCCATCGTTCATAATCCACACCTCATCGGCCCATTCAAAGGCAAGATTAACATCATGTGTCGAAATAATAATGGTCCGGTTTTCATTTTGAATGGTATTCAATATATTCATGATCTTCTTTGTATAATAAGGATCCAATCCTGCCGTCGGTTCATCCAGAATAAGGAGCTCAGGGTCCATCGCCAGGACCCCTGCGATCGCCACTCTCTTTTTCTGGCCCAAGCTCAAGAAATGCGGCGGCTTTTCTTTTAGGGAATCTGTTTCAGTCAAAGCCATCGCAGCATCAACAGCTTCCTTTACTTTCTCTGGCGTCCACCCCATGTTTCGGGGACCATACTTGATATCTTCATAAACACTGGAGGCAAAAAGTTGGGAGTCCGGGTTCTGAAAAACAATGCCAACATGCTGGCGAAGCTTCTGTTTTTCAATGCGTTTGTATGTAATCCGTTCACCTCTAAATAGCATGTGGCCAGTCGAAGGTACTAAAATGGCATTTAAATGTAAAAGCAAGGTCGATTTCCCGGCACCATTATTTCCCAATAAGGCTATTTTTCTGCCGCGTTCAATTTTGAGCGATACATTTTTTAAAGCAACCGTATGATCCGAATACTGGTAGGAAATATCTTTTAACTCGAGGATAGGTACATGCATGATTCCTGCTCCTTCTGATGGAAAAAAGGCGGTATTTTACCAATGCCGGCCGCCCCGCCTTATAATCTTGGTATAAATGCAGACATGATAGAAAGAAGTAAAAAAGAACAAACAAGTATGATCCAATGTAATGGCCTGTATGTTTGCGTTATCTCGTCGTCAAAAATTTCCTTTCCGGCGCCTCTGGCTTCTATCGCCATCTGCACTTCCTTTGCTGACCTCATTGATTTTATAAAAAGACTTACTAACAGCTGTCCCAATGAAGAAAGGGCATTTCGGTTGGTCAGGTATCCAAGCCTGCTGGTTTGAGCAAGGCGAATTTCAGCAATCTTTTCCAACAGCACAAAAATGTATCGATAAGTAAACAGAAACAGCTCAATAAATACAGCAGGAAGTCTCAGCCTTTGGAAAAGCCAAACAATTTGTTGGATTGGTGTCGTTAAAATCAAAAAATACATGCAGCTTACACTTGCCATCGCGGTGAAAATTAACTCTATCACCATTTTGTATTTCGTTTGGCTAATATACAGTTGCCAATGACCCATTTTCATACTTAAAACAGAATCCAGCAATTCCATATTGGCCGGTACTATGGAAATGAGTATGGCCAAAACACTTGTCAACAAGAAAAAAATAGGCAGCAGGAGGATTTTAAGGTAATAAGCGAAAGGAATCTTGGCGCCCAGTACAATCGCTGTACTCATCACAAAAAATGTAAAGAGTGCGACTGTTACATTCTTTGTCAGTAAGCAAAATAATAAAAATAAACAAGCAAACAATCCTTTTTCAAGCGGGTGTATGTTTCTGTATGAATTCATATAAGCGTATTGATCAATCTGAAGCATGCGGCTGCTTAATATCTCCACGATTTGCGTATTTTTTGCGTGCTCTTCCAAACCCGAGCACATACCCAATCACGATTGCTCCGATTGCAGATTGCAGAGAAAATAGCAAACTCTCCGTTTCTCCGCCGGGTGGCTCCCACAACGCCTCAAACCAAGGTTGGTAATCGGGGGCGATTTCCCCGATCACCTCCTCTGCCTGGCCATCAGCTCCTTCAAACTCGGAATCTTTATGTAAATATAATGGAACAACGGCAAGCAGAATGACAAAGAGCAACAAAATAGCATTCTTCATACATTAACGCGCCTCCTTGACAAAAACATCTAATTGTCTTAATTCACTCATATTGTATTTTTTTATCAAGTTCATCACAATGACAGTCAAAAGCCCTTCACTAATGGCCAATGGGACTTGCGTGATCGCAAAAATACTTGAAAACTTATAAAATGATCCCAGCACCCCGCCCACTTCACTTGGAAAAGCAAGGGCCAGCTGGATGGAAGTAATGACATATGTCCCTAAATCTCCAAGCATGGCAGCCAAAAAAACACAAACGGAAAAGGATAGATTTAATTTGCTTCCGCCTTTAAAAACTCCATATGCAATAAATGGACCAACAACAGCCATTGAAAATGCATTTGCCCCTAATGTTGTTAAACCGCCATGGGCAAGCAGCAAAGATTGAAACAAAAGAACAATCGTGCCAAGAACACTCATTGCCGTAGGTCCGAATAAAATGGCTCCCAGCCCGACTCCGGTTGGATGTGAACTGCTTCCAGTCACAGAAGGAATTTTTAGTGCAGATAAAACAAATGCAAAAGCACCCGACAAGCCAAGCATTGTTTTCACTTCCGGATTCTCTCTTATCTTGGCTTTAATAGATCGCAATCCCAGTACGATGAATGGGATTGTTACGACCCACCAAAAAACCGCCCACCCTATGGGAAGAAAGCCTTCCATGATATGCATGGCATAAGCTGGACGATAAGCATTTGTCCAAAAAAAGCAAGTCAGTATGGCAATGCCTGTAAACGAGAGCCAAAAAGATTTATGATTCATGAATAATCCCCCCATTTTGATTACGCCAAGAATCAGAACCCATGCAAGACATCTGAATGACAAATTTAAATAGGTTGTTCCTTAACCTGTTCTTGTTGAAGTTTTTTCTCAAACCACCCGATTTTTTCCCTTAGTTGTACGGTTTCGCTGACAAGGAATATGGCCGGATGTTGAATATTTTCCTGTTCGCCAAGCTCGGCTATGTTGCGCAAACAACCTGTTACCGTCCGCTGCTTCTCCATTGTTCCCCATTCAATGAGGGCAGCGGGCGTGTCAGGGTTTTTTCCGTTTTCAATCAATTGTTTGCAAATATATGTTAAGTTTCCGACGCTCATGTAAAAAGCAATCGTGTCAATCCCTTCTGCGAGTGCTTTCCAATGAATATGGTCTTGCTGTTTTTCTGCCCGGCCATGTCCGGTTACGATCGCAAAGCTTGATGCATGATCCCGATGTGTGACCGGAATGCCGGCATATGCCGGTGCGGCAATCCCGGAAGTGACTCCTGGAACAATTTCGAAGTCGATGCCATGCTCACTTAGGATCTGGGCTTCTTCTCCCGCCCTTCCAAATACACATGGATCGCCGCCTTTTAACCTTGTAACGATTTTTCCATCATTTGCTTTGTCAACGAGCATTTGATTAATTTGTTCCTGAATGAGAGCATGCCTGCCCGGTAATTTCCCGCAGAAGATCAGTTCGGCATCCGGTTTGGCCAATTCAAGAAGCTTCGGATTAACGAGCCGATCGTAAGCAATGACATCTGCCTGCTGAAGACATTCCATGCCATACACTGTCAACAGCTTCGGGTCCCCCGGGCCTGCTCCCACGAGAAATACTTTTCCTTTATTCATATTCCCTGCCCCCTTCCTTTTCTAGTAATTGCTTAAAGGCTTCTACTCTTTCACGCTCATCCATCTGCCGGTATCGGGCCTCCAATAATTCTTTTAAAATCTTGTTTCTGGTCTGTTGGTTTAAACCAGTTGATTTTACAATTTGCCGGCATTGATAGAGAAATTCAACATAGCTTTCGTATTTTTCATCATACATTTCAGAGAGCTGTTGCTTGATTTGCCGTGCCAACCCGGGACTGGCACCTGACGTTGAAACCGCAACGACCAGTTTCCCGCGGTGAAATGCAGCAGGAACAAAAAAGTCGCTTAAATCTGGACGATCGGCAAGATTAATGAATTGATGCTTTTCGGCTGCTTCATAAACTTGTAGATTGACATTTGGTTGATTTGTCGCAGCAATAATGATTTTTGCATTTTTTATATCGGTTGGTTCAAAGCTTTTGGCTTTCCACTGCAAACGTTTCTGCCCATGCCATGTTTGAATGTCCTCTGTTGCTTCGGGACTAACCACAATAATATGTGCCTCTGCCTCAAGTAAAGGAAGTATGCGTCTTGTTGCTATTTTTCCGCCCCCAACGATGACAACGGTGTCCCCTTTTACCGATAGCATGATCGGAAGGAGCCCGTTCGTACTTTTTCGTTCGCTCATGCTTCCTCCTCAAATGAAATGATTGCAACAGAAATGGTGACATTTCCCGACTTCTTCTTTTCGAGCGCCAGATCGGCTGCCCCGCTATACAATAAAGCGGCAGGCTCACTCACGCCATACGCACCCGTGTATTTAAAGACGACCTCTGACGGATGATTAAATGGAACTCCGTTCAATTGTTCGGCTGTGTATGTAACAAATTCCCAGCCGTATTTGTTGACAACATCCAGCAATCCTTGTTCATCCTTCTTTAATTCGATTGTACAGACAGCTTTAACACTTCGGATTGAAAATTGCAACTCGTCTAATGTTTCTTTAATCACTTGTTCAATTTCTGAAGCGGAGGTTCCGCGGTTGCAGCCCATTCCCAAGGCAAGCACCTTTGGCCGGTAAAGGACGCCGTTTTCCAAAATCGGCTGTTCTTCTTTTGTTAATTGGCGATGAGTAATAACGAGTGCCGCATCCGGTTTTGCCGCAAGCGCTTGTTCAATCGATTCATATTCCGTTATGTTTTTTGGTAAAGGGGTATCATAATTCCACCAATTTTTTTCTCCTGATTCTTGAACAATCGCAACCTGGTTTTCATTAACAACAGCTGCACTGGCAGATACCAAGTTTTCTTTTGACTCCCACGTCCAGCCGAACCGGCGTCCGAGTAAATCGACCGGAATCGTTTTCTGGACTTCCGACGCTGTCGTAATGACAGGTTTTGAACCTAAAAGGGCTGCCACTTCGTTCGTTAATTCGTTTGCGCCGCCCAAGTGGCCTGATAAAACACTGATCACATGCTCTGCCCGATCATCAATCACAACAACCCCCGGGTCTGTCATTTTATTTTTTAAATGGGGAGCAATTAAACGGACAACCGCGCCGATCGAAACGATCATAATTAAACCTTGATACGAATGAAAAAGCTTCGGAACAGCATGTTTGACGCTTCCTTCAAACATCTCGATTTCCTTTTCCTGTTCATCGCCTTTTGCAAATTTTGCCGGATAAAATAAATCGGACAATGGCAAAAGCGAATGCAGGCGGCGGCCAATTTCCACCCCATGTTTTGTAATCCCAACGATTGCATATTTTTTCATCATGCTTTCACACCTTTACGAAAGCTGTGGGTAAACTCTTTGTCATATAATTTGGAACGATAATCTTTTTCATGGATATGCGGGTCAAGCGCCCACCCGGCCAATATCATCGCCTGTTTACGAATACCACTCTCCCGCATTGCCTCATCCAGTTTTCCAATCGTTGTGCGTACAACCTTTTCATCTGGCCATGTCGCTTTATATACGACAACGACAGGGGTGTCTTCATGCCAATCAGCAGCGAGAAATTCCTTTACAATTTTCTTTGTTAACGTCGCGCTTAAAAAAAGGGCGACCGTGCAGTGATGTTTGGCTAAATCCTTTAGTTTTTCCCTCTCTGGTACAGGCGTCCGCCCTTCCGCACGTGTCAAAATGACGGTTTGCGTTAAATCAGGTATCGTCAGTTCAGCTCCGGCAGCCGCCGCACTGGCGAAAACAGAACTGACGCCAGGAACGATCTCAACGTCAATGCCTGCTTCTTTCAACAGTGCCATTTGCTCCATTATGGCACCAAAAACGGCGGAATCCCCTGTATGGACGCGCACAACCTTTTTACCGGCCTTCACGCGATTAATCATCATATCAACCATTTCTTCTAAATGCATTCCGGCTGTTTTTATGATTTCGGCCCCTTCCCCGGCCTTGCCGATAAGCTCGGGATTCACAAGTGAGTCCGTATACATGACCACATCCGCTTGTTCTATGAGCTTTAATCCTTTTACAGTTATTAAATCGGGATCCCCTGGTCCGGCTCCGATAATATGCACTTTCATTTCCTCACCACCATTAGGGTTAAGTACTCCAAATCGACATCGTTTAATTCTTCCACATTCCAAATGATTTCTTCCTTTGAGGTAACTTTCGTAACAACGGATGCTTTATTAATCAGGTCAAGTTCACGGAGGATGGATAACATGAGATCCATCACCTTGGCCACTTTCATAAAAACAACACAGTCGTTTTCTTGGATCATTCGTTTCATTTCATCGTAATCATCGCGTGCCGGCACAATCGCAATGCATTCATCCCCATCAGCAAGCGGAATGCCAAGGCGCGACGCGGCACCATTGATGGATGAAATGCCCGGAATCGCTTGAATCTCCACTTCAGGATGACGCTCCTTCACGAGCCTCATCATATGGATAAACGTACTGTATAAGAACGGATCCCCTTCCGTTACGAAGGCGACATCTTTGCCTTCCGAAAGTTTTTCCCATATTTTTTCAACAGCGTTTGACCATTCCCGTTCAAGGATACTCCTGTCTTTCGTCATCGGAAAAACGAGGCCAAGCATTTCTTTTTCCTGTTCGTTTATGTACGTGTTTACAATTTGGTGTGCATAGCTCATTGCCCTGCTTCTTTTTTTCGGATAGGCAATCACTTCGGATTCCTTCAATACACGAAAAGCTTTAACGGTCAATAATTCAGGATCGCCCGGGCCAACGCCTACACCGTACAAAGTTCCAGGCATACTATTCTCCCTTCCCACGCTTTGCTGTAATCATATAAATTGGATTTAGCGCATCGAATCTCGTTAAATGTAAAATCGGTTTGCTGCGGGAAACTTGGATTAGCGTAATGTTTGTTTGAAATCCGTATTTTTTAAATCCGTTCACTGCTTCGTTCAAGTTTTCGATCGTTACAGCATTCACCACAATTCTGCCGTTCTCTTTCAATCTTTCACAGCAAATGTCAAGAATGGGCTCCATCCCGCCGGCCGTTCCTCCGATAAAGACAGCGTCCGGCTCCTTGAAATCTTGTAAATGGTCAGGTGCTTTCCCATGTACAACAGTGAAATCCGTCCGGAACTTTTTCATATTTTTAAAACAGTTTTCAAGATCTGCCGCATTTTTTTCAATGGCGAATATGTCACCTTTCCGGGCAATACGGGCAGCTTCAATGGCCATGGAGCCCGTACATGTTCCGATGTCCCATACCGTACTGTTCTCCCTTAATCCAAGAGCGGCAATGCTCAGTATACGGACTTCTTTTTTTGTAATAAGTCCTTTTTCCGGCTTGCGCTGGTAAAATTCTTCATCTTCTATTCCAGTTGTCCAAACCGGAGATTCAGAAACCTTTTTTAAAATGACAACATTTAATGGAGAAATTGTTTTTTCCAACAATTCTTCAAGTGTGTACCAGCCTGTTCTTTCCGCTTGTCCGCCCAGGTTTTCGGCTACAAATGCCTCGTATTCCGCCATGCCATATTCCAGTAAATACGCTGCGATTTCCGCCGGTGTATTCGTTTCATCTGTCAAAAGGGCCACTTTTTCTTTTCCATCGATTTTTTGGGCGAGCCCTTTCATGGAGCGGCCGTGGACACTGATCATTTCGGCATCCTGCCAGCGTTCCCCCATTTTTGCAAAGGCAAGCTGTATGGAACTGACATTTGGATAAATATCGATCTCGACTTTTTTGGAAAGATAACTGCCAATCCCATAAAACAGCGGATCGCCTGATGCCAGTACAACGGCATTTCTCGTTTCAGCTTGAAGTCGTTCGGCAAGAGCGGACAGTCCCCCTTTAATCACAATCTTTTCGCCCGCATAGTTTGGAAAAAAGGCCAGCTGGCGTTCTTCCCCAATGAGGCATTCACTTTCTGCAATGAATGTTTCATAAAGAGGTGGCAAACTTGCCTTCCCATTGTCACCAATTCCAATGATTTTGATTGTCATGTAGCAGATCCTGCCTTTCCTAAAAACTTGCCTTTTAATGTATAGAGTGATGTTTCAATTTCCATTTCTCCGCCCACTTCCTTGAGGGCAGCGGCATTACAGTAATGACAAATCCGTTCAAAGAACTGGATATGTCCCTGTTCGAGCATCATATCGCCTACTTGGGAAGCCGTATTGGCTTGCCTGATTTTTTGCAGCAATGCTTCATCCGCTCCTGATTCTTCCGCTACTTTTGCAAGAAAGTCAAAGTCGATTGGGGAGCGTCTTGCGTGTACCATCATGACACCTTGGGCAATTTTGGAAAACTTGCCCATCATCCCGACCATGGAGACCTTTTTCATGCCTTTATTTTTACAGAGCTTTAGCGTGAACCCGACAAAATCACCCATTTCTATAAAAGCTTCTTCAGGCAATTCAGGATATTGCTTCATTCCATATTTTTCACTGCGCCCGCCTGTCGTGATAACAACATGCCGAACGCCTGCTGCCCGTGCAACATTTAAGGCTTGTGCTATACTCGCTTTGTATGACGCATGGGAAAAAGGAACAACAATTCCGCGGGTGCCCAAAATGGAAATCCCGCCCATGATCCCCAACCTGCCGTTTAATGTTTTTTTGGCGATTTCTTCTCCATCCGGAACTGAAACAATAATGTTTACCCCCCGGGAAATCCCATATTTATCCAGAACTTCCCGGGCAACTTCCGTCATCATTTTTCTGGGAACGGGATTGATGGCCGCTTCCCCAACCGGAACCGGGAGCCCTTCTTTCGTAACGCGCCCGACGCCTTTTCCTCCATCCAAATGAATGCCCGGTTGATTCGACCAGGAAACCGTTACCTGGATAAGGGCGCCATGAGTGGCATCCGGATCATCTCCGCCATCTTTAATTAATTCCGCCGTTGCACTCTCTTCATTTAGGCGGCAATCTTCCAGCGTAAAAGTAACAACCTGGCCCCTGGGCAGCGTAATGGTTGCTTCGGTTTGCCTGATGCCTGTAATCAATGCAGTCAAGGCTGCTTTTGTTCCTGCTGTAGCATTTGCGCCCGTTGTATAACCGTAACGCAGCTCCTTTACGTTTTCAGGCTCCTTTTTCATTTTTTTACACCTGTTCGGCCATAATGGATAGCGCGTTGACGGCAGCAACAGTCACAGGGCTTCCACCCTTTCTGCCAACATTCGTAATAAATGGCACATCAAGCTTTGCCAACTCTTCTTTCGATTCGGCCGCGGAAACGAATCCGACGGGCATCCCGACTACAAGATCCGGCTTTGCTTCTCCTTCTTTGATCAGCCGAATCAGTTCAAGCAGGGCTGTCGGCGCATTTCCGATCGCATAAATGCCTCCTTCTGTTTCCCTGACTGCTTTTCTCATCGAAATAATGGCACGTGTCGTATTTAAGCGCTTCGCCTCATCCATGACGTCCGGATCTGAAATATAGACGCGGACGGTGCCGCCAAATTTCCCGATCCGGGGCTTGTTGATCCCGCTTTGAATCATTTGGACATCCGCAATGACGTTTCTGCCGTTTCGTATCGATTGAACACCTGCACGAACAGCATCGGGATGAAAAAGCACACTTTTTCCAAGCTCAAAATCTGCCGAGGCATGAATGATCCGTTGAACGACAGGATATTGCTCCTCTGTGAAAGAATGTTCACCGATTTCCTCGTTAATGATGTCAAAGCTTTTGCCTTCGATTAATTGTGGTTGAACAGTGATTGGTTTAAATGTTGTTTGGAAATCCATTTCATCACTCCTTTTCTGAATAGGGATTATTGAATTGGGAACTTCTCATCTGAAAAGACATGCTTTAAGGCTTGTAACACATCGTCGAAATGGGAATAAACGTTTTCGTAATGGATTTTTGGCCGTTTGATGATGATTGTTTCGATTCCCATTTCAAGAGCAGCAGCCAGCTTCTCATCGACAGCCCCCACTTTGCCACTCTCTTTTGTCACCATCAGCGTGACCCCATAATGCTCATACAGCGCTTTATTCAAAGCTTTCGAGAACGGCCCCTGCATGGCCACGATATTTTTCTGTTCAACACCTAATTGCTGGCATTTTTCCATGTTATCTTTCCGGGGCAGCATGCGGGCAACGAGCCGGATATCGTTGCAATCCCGCAAGGTTTCCGTGAAAATCTGTAAGGTTTTGCTGCCGGTCGTTAACATGACGACACCTTTTTTTTCTTTTGCCAATGCTGCCGCTTCTTCATATCCGTCAACGACTGTTACTTTCTCGTGTTGAAATGTTTGGCTTTCCCGTTCATAGCGAATGTAGGGGACATTGGCTTTTTTGGCTGCCTGGCTTGCGTTCTTTGAAGCCTCTTCAGCAAATGGGTGGCTGGCATCCACAACAGCCCGGGCCTTTTTACTTTGAATGATGGCAGTCATATCGTCACTCGTTAATCTTCCAACCTGCACATCAAGACCGGACTCTCGTAAACTATTGGCTGCATTTTCCGTCACAACCGTTGCCAATAAATCGTAACCATTTTCCTTCAGTAACAATGCCAGTGCCCTGGCGTCACTTGTCCCTGCCAAGAAAAAAATCATATTCAGCCCTCCATTAATGCTGGTGATGGTGATCGTGATCATGATGGTGATGGTGATCAATATGCTCCATGGCTGCAAGACGGTATTGACACGTATCACAATTCATCCGTACATCTTCTTGCAGTGCTTCTCCCACCCGGTCCAGGACAATTTCTTGCAAAAGCGGGTGAAAACCAAAATAGTCGGCCAGCACAAACTCTATTCCGGGGTATTCCAATTCATACCGTGCTTTCATGCCATCCATACGTTTGATTAAAATACCTGTAAATAAAAAGTAAGGCAGCATGACCACTTTTTTCGCCCCAAGCTTCATGCAGCGTTCGACCCCTTCATCGACAGAAGGGGATGTCACGCCCATAAAAACCGTTTCCACCCATTTAATCTTTAATTTTTCCCATAGTAATCTTGTTATCTTATACAAATCGCTATTGGCATCCGGGTCACTTCCGCCCCTGCCAATGAGCAAAACGGCTGTATCTTCATGTTCCTTTGCCGGATCAATCCCGGCCTCCGTCAAGCGGTATGATAAAATATCAATTGTTTTCTCATGAATCCCAATGGGGCGGCCATATGTAAATGAAACATGAGGGAATTTTTCCTTTGCTTCATCAATGGCTGCGGGGATGTGAATCTTGGAATGGCCTGCAGGTAAAAGAATGATCGGAATCAAATAGATTTCCGAGGCCTTTCGGCTAACACACTTTTCAATACCGCCCATAATCGACGGCTTGCCAAATTCCAGGAAGCACGTTTCAACCAGTAAACGGCCGTTCAACTGTGGCTGCATTTTTTTGACAAACTGCCGAATCTCCTCATTTCCCTCTTCATCCCTGCTTCCATGGCCAACAAACAACACTGCTTTCATCTGTATTCCTCCATTCTCCAGCTTTTTAATCCCCGCACGGAGCCGGCTCAATTTTGATTTTTGGTGTTATGTCCTTATATTTGAATCCCGCAATCTCTTTTACCCGCCGAAAGTATTTAAATAATCTTTCATTAGGATGGGCATTTTCCTTATACTCTTCTACAATCCTTGTGACAAGGTCAACAATTTGATCAGGCTCAATCCCTTCTGCAACCAGCTGGCCGGCATGCCCTGTCCTCCCTACCGGCTTTGCCCCCAAAAACAAATCAAACTTGCCTTTTCTAAACACGATCCCAATATCCTCCATCACCGCCTGGTAACACGCCATCCCGCAACCATTTATACCGATGTTCAGTTTCTTCGGGAGAGGCAAACCGCCCAGCTTTTCTTCGATTTTTTCAGCATAGGGAATCGCTTCATATTTTTCCCCGTCACAAAAGTCACACGCTTTTACAGAGAGGACTTCACCTACAGGAGCCAATAAGAACCCGACTGATTGAAGCTTTTTCGTAATTTCGTCCGGTTCTGCTGTTGGAATGCGCAATACAATTTGATGGTTGGGGGAATATTCCATTGTCCCTTTTTCTCCGACAACTTCTGCTAAAGTGATCATTTGCTCGGGTGTAAATTTTTTATTTGCGACACCTGGCTTGACGGCAAGTTCGAATATCGATTCGATTGGCTGTTGTATATAATCCGGCGCCATTTGCAGAGCAGCCGTTCCATCGACCATTGATAGGGCTTCCATTGCGATATCCAGTGATGAAGGCTTTTCACTGCCCGGTTCCTGTTTTGCAAACAGATTTTCAGGCGTTCCCGATTTTTGAGGCTGCTCTGGTGCCGTTGGAATGCTTTTTCTTTTTAAAAGATTTGGATCCTGTTCCAAAGCCCAAGGCTCCGCTTCCCTTTTCAGGCGTTGACTTGGCTTTAAAGGCTGTACAGCTGAATCAAGCGTATATTTTCTTTGGTATCCTCTCGGCGTGATCATTTTTCCGTCATACACTTTGGTTGTTGAATTACCGATAATGACCGTTGTCAGCATTCCGATATCGTGATTCAGCATATTTTCCAAATTTGTCAATATCACATTTTGGCGTTCGCGATATGCACTTTTTACCAGACCAACAGGGGTTTCGGGCGAACGGTATTGGAGCAGGATTCTTTGTGCTTCGACAATTTGCCTTGTCCTCCTGCCGCTTTTCGGATTGTACAAGGCAATGACAAAATCAGCCTGGCCCGCGGCATCAAGGCGTTTTGCAATGAGATCCCAAGGAGTTAAATGATCACTTAAACTGATCGTGCATGCGTCGTGCATAATCGGTGCACCAAGTAAAGACGCACATGAGTTAATCGCAGATATCCCCGGAATAATTTCAATGCCGACCCCTGTTTCTTCTTTCCAGCCCTTTTCCATCAGTACTTCATAAACAAGTCCTGCCATGCCATACACACCGGCGTCGCCGCTGGAAATGACAGCAACCTTTCGCCCCGATTCCGCTTGCCTGACCGCTTCCTGGGCCCGCGATACCTCTTCTGTCATCCCCGTACTGACAATCTCCTGGTCCGTTAATAATCCTTTAATCAGGTTGACATATGTTTTGTAGCCAATGATGAGGTCACTTTCTTGAATCGCTTCCTTCGCACGGGCAGTAATGTGTTCGAAGTGGCCGGGACCAAATCCAACGATCAGCAATTTCCCTTTTTTACTCATGGTACAATTCCTCCTCGTTTGTAATGTTGGCTTTTCAAACAATCAGGTGGCTTTTTTCCGTTTTCCGACTTGCGGATTCCGATTGGCGCATCATTATAACGATGAAAACCGGAACCGGAGAACGCATGGCTCACTTTTTCCCTTAGCTGCTCACCTTTGCAAATGGCTGAAACCAGCACCTCTGCGTCCTCCGGGAAAACCTGTTGATACCACGTTCCTTCCGGATATACAATCACAGTGGGCGCATCTTTACAGCGCCCATTACACCTGGTTCGCGTTGTATGAATAACATCATCTAGAGATTTTTCCTTCAAAGCCTTCCGGATCGCCAAGGTTACCTCTTCACCTTGCTGACGAAGGCAACTCGATCCGTTGCAAATGAGAATATGGGCTCTCGTTCGTTCCAAATCCCACGTCGCCATGTTGGCTCCCTCCTTTTTCCCGAAGGCGATTACATCGCTCTGTCTATGGCAGATAAAAAAACAATATGCGGCTTTAAAGTACGAGGATGGATAGACACTTCGCATTCTACTCCAAAGACTTTTCTGATCAACGGAGGTTGAAAAATCTCGGAAGGAGTTCCTGATGCCACGATTTCCCCTGATTTCACAAGATAGATTCGGTCACAATAAACAGAGGCAATATTTAAGTCATGCAAAGCGGTCAGGACCGTGCACCCCAGCTTTTTTAAAATCGCCATAATTTGCAACTGGGAATGGATATCCAAATGATTTGTCGGTTCATCCAATACAAGAAATTTTGCCTGTTGTGCAAGAGCTCTGGCGATTAAAACACGCTGCTTCTCTCCCCCTGACAGGGTCGTGAAACTCCGTTCCGCGAAATCTTGCATGCCAACCTGGGCCAATGTTTCATAAACCAGCTGTTCATCTTGCTTTGTATCCTGCTGTAAAGCGGATTTATGGGGAAAACGCCCCATCATCACCATCTCACGAACCGTAAAATCAAATTCAATCGCCGTTTCTTGACGGACCACTGCCATCTGTTGGGCCACTTTACGCGGCGATAATTGATAAATATCTTGATTAGCCAAGGATATCCAGCCAACATCCGGTTTCATCGTTCGGTAGATACTCTTCAAAAAGGTCGATTTTCCGCTTCCATTTGGACCTAGCAACCCGACAAACTCCTGATTTCGAACATGGATATCCATATTGTTTAAGATTGGTTTCTCATTCAGTGTTAACGATATATTTTTGGCAGTAAGATTCACCGTCCGTCACCTCCAAATGAATACGTATTCCGTCTTAAAAGCCAAATGAAAAACGGGGCACCGCAGATTGAAGTAATGATTCCAATCGGAATTTCCTCGGGTGCAAATAAAAGGCGGGCAGCGACATCAGCCCAAATAAGGAAGATAGCGCCGAGCAAGGCACTGACAGGCAACACTCGGCGATGGTCGGAACCAACGATAAGCCGCACAATATGCGGAATCATCAATCCGACAAAGCCAATCGCACCACTAACCGCTACGATCACGCCGGTTAGAAGAGCCGTAAATACAAGTAGCACCTTACGAAACATATTTGTACTCATACCAAGTGTCGCAGCTGTTTCTTCACCCATCAATAACACATTTAATGCCCGTGATTGGATAAGCAGATAACCAATCCCCATCAATACAGCAAGTGCGGGAATCGTTAAATACTCCCATTTTGCAGCGGTCAGGCTCCCCATCATCCAAAACAGGGCATTGCGGATCCCCTCTTCCTTAGGTGCTGACATCACGATTAAATTCGTTACTGCATTTAAAATCGCCGAAACGGCAATCCCGGATAATAAAAGACGAACCGTTGATATGCTTCCTCCCTTCCTGGCAATAAAAAAAACGATCATGACCGATACAAGCGCGCCTAAAAAGGCAGCGATTGACAACGCATATTGACCGAATATCCCGAATGCGCCAAATAAAATAACCAATGTGGCCCCAACGGATGCACCGGAGGAAACCCCAAGAATATACGGATCCGCCAAAGAATTTTTAACGAGTGCTTGAATGGCAACCCCTACAATAGCCAATCCTCCCCCAACGATTGCCCCAAGCAATACTCTTGGGAGACGAATATCCCATACGATATTTTTTTCAGCTTGCGTCCAATCAACCGTCACCCAATCACTTAAGACCGGAAGCTGTGAAAATACGATTCGCCACACTGTTTCGTAATGAATGGGGACGGGCCCGAGAACAATTGCCAACGGCATCGACAGGATAAGCAACAGAGCCAAACCCATAATGGTTGCCTTAAACAGGAGTGTCCTCCGGTGATGTTCCTCCTTTCGGCTGTTAACCATCCGCGGCTCTTCATTATGAACCATTGGCCTATTTTGATATGGGGCTTTTTTTAACATAATGGGCACACCTCATATAGCGAATGAGCTACTGTTTAAACTTTTCGGGGTAAAAGATTTCTGCCAGTTTTTCTCATGATTATTTCCCGCCTTCGCTCAATCGTAAAATCATTTCTTTGTTATTCCAAAAGGAGCATGCCGCCCATAATAAATTTCTATTTAAACTTCTCCGGATAGAAGGATTTCGCGAGCGTTTCCACAGCAATCGGCATGCGCACTCCTTCAGCCGCCGCCGAAAGCGGCAACACGGTAAAGCGCTCATTTTGAATCGCCTCCACATCGGCCAAAGCCGATTTGTTGAGCAAGGTTTGTTTCTTTTTTTCTACCGGTATGTCGCCATAATCGATGATCACGATCACTTCCGGATTGCGATTCACAACTTCCTCCCAAGTCACATTGGCCCAATTTTTTTCGATATCAGAAAATATATTTTTGCCTCCTGCCATATGTATAAGCTCCGTCATAAAGTTTTGAGTAGCAGTAACTGGTGCATCTTCCCCGCTATCGTACACAAAAACGCGAAGAGGCTCGTCAATGGCTCCTATTTGCTCCCGGATTTTTTCCACCTCATTGTTCATCGATTCGATCAGCTTCTCGGCCCGCTCTTCGACATCAAAGATACGCGCGATGTTACGTATATCCTGATATATATCTTCTTTCGCGGGACCAACCATATTTGAAGACTGATGCAAATAAGCGGTTATGCCTAATTCTTCCAATCTCTCAACCGTCCCTACTGCATCTTCTTGAAAAGCACTTTGCCAACCTGCATATGCAAAGTCGGGATTCACATTCAAAAAGGCCTCTTGAGAAGGATATGCATCGGATAGAACAGGAATTTTAGTATACTGATCTTTATACTCGGGTAATATGTCATCATCCAGATAAGCGGTACCTGCCATATATTGTTCTAATCCAAGCGCCAGCATCACTTCGGTCGTATGTTGGTTTAATGTTACAGCTCTCATGGGTTTTTCAGTAATCTCGATCTTTCGATCGCCGTTTTGAATCGTTACAGGTTCATAATCCCGCGAATTTTCCGATTTATTTTCTGATTTTACAGGTGTTAATGCTTCTGTCTTCCCGCTTGATTGGCCACAAGCAGCCAGCACCAGCACGAGCAAAAAACATAACCAGGCGGTTGATATTGGATTTTGTCTTTTCACCCTCATTTACCTTCGCCTCCTCATACCCAAAAATAAAAGGCACTCTGCCTAAACGAATAGGAAGAGTGCCTTGATGCACTTGAGTCGATGGCTGTGATTTTGCCACAGCAATACCTTGGCTTTCGCAGCAAAACTATAAAACACGCAAAAGCCAGCCGTAACATCTTACCCTATTCCTCGTAGGTTGATGGATGCTTTTATTAGGGGCAGGTCTCCTGACTTAAAGGTCATCAATCACATATCCCTTCCCGGATGGACTCCAGTGGCTATGATATGGATCTACCTGATTACAGTGGCGGGACCGTGCCGGATTTTCACCGGACTTCCCTTTTAAGCGCATTCCAACAATGCGCACCCCTAACATTCAATATTCCGATATTCTATTAACTAATTCATAGCTTATACTATCTCGTTCACAAAAGCAACGGATTTAAAAAATTTGCCGGGTTCAGTAAGATGACGGGTAACACCAAAAATTAACAGGTGACAGGGGTTCCCTGATGGAACACCATTTGCCATTGATCTTCGTTTAATTTCCAAATAGAACTTCTTAATGCCCGTGACCCATCGCTATGCTTATATGTTCGATATGTGGCCAACACAATATCGGGCGCTAAACATTTAATTTGAAAGTCTGTTACGGAATAATGTACAGCATCGTTGGAAGCACTTCTGCCAAGCTGTGTTTTTTTATCATATAAATTCCCTGAGCTTCCAAATTCCATAAAATCCTCTGCAAGCAGCGCCTCCAAATCCATGTAGTCACCGCTCATTAATCGCTTTTCAAGTTGGAAAATCTGGTCTTCAAGCAACGAGTGTCCCATTTTCACATCTCCCCTTATAGAATTATTCTTTCAATCCGATACTTGGATTTATGTTAATGATTTTCCGTGCCGGGATGGCGGCGCTGATATAACCGGCCATGACAGGGACGATTAAACATACTCCAAAGAGCCACGACTGATTCATGCAATGATTTGGTACATAACATGGTTGTTTATGGCCAATTTATGCAACTTTTATGAATAAAAAACGTATTAAGATGATAAAGAAGGGAGTGAGTACAATGAAAAAGTTTATAGTCTTCCTTGTTAGCTTTATTTTTCTGTTTATATTGATGCAAATCATTTCAGGAATGTTCTTAACAGCTGCATATAGCCCGGATATCAATGAGGCTTGGAGAACAAGCGATAATCTGCCACAAGAGGTTGTGTTGGTTGGGGATCCCCATTTTTCAACTTTGATTCTTGCTGTGCTGTCCGCAACGATCGCTTATTTTATGGCCAATACGCTAAAAAGACTTGGGAGATAGTCAAGACACCTCACCTTTCTTTATGAGCCGCGGTATATTTGCAAATCCACCGCCCCTTCTAACCGGGTAAAGGATTTCATTTCATCCTGCCCGGATAAGGTGTAAAATGGTTATTAGGTGATTTTTCATGTGGGTGTTTGCATTTTTAGTCGGTTTGTTTTCGGGCGCCATTTCAGGGATGATCTCGGTCGGCGGCAGTATTATCGTTACGTCTATGCTGATTTTGTTTTCCGCTTTGTATAACTGGGACTTCAATATGAAACAGATCGTGACGACTACCGCTTTTTATACCCTGATTACGACTATTTCGGGAACGATATATTTTTGGCTTAATAAGCTCGTTGTCAAAAAGATTGTGGTCTTTTTTGGGATTCCGGCTGTAATATCAAGCCTTGCATCTTCCTTATTGGCCAATTCAGCCGATGATAATTGGCTGCAGGGGGTGTTTGCATTTTTTTCTCTGCTGGCCGCGCTGGCCATTATATTGCCGGAGAAAAACCGGGATCAACAAGATCATGCTTCATTTCCGTACTTTACTTCCATCCTTCTCAGCTTAATCGTTGGAGCAGTTGGCGGCATGATCGGGGTCGCGGCCGGTTTTCTGTACATGCCCATCTTTTTGCGGCTCTTTCATTTGAAAGTCAGACAGGCTGTCGGGACCGGTATGGTGGTCGGCGGCATGTTATGTGTCGGCACCATCTTGGGAAAATTGGGCGGAGATTATATTCGGATGGATGTGATTTTGCCGCTTGGGATAAGCGGCATCGTTGGCGTGTTGATTGGCGGAAAATTGACGTCATTCATCAAGGATAAATGGCTGAATTTATTGATGTGCATCATTATCGCGGCAATCGCTGTCCAGACCATCTTTGTATTTATGGCAGATTCATTGATGATTTCACTGCCGATTGTCATAACGGCCACTCTGTTGCTTTCTGGTATTTTCCTTTGGCTGATTTTCGCTTTGAATCCATCCTTTGCAAAAAGAGAAGGGCGTTCATGAATTTTTACGTGCAAGGACGGTACATTTGCTTAATCCCAAATTACGAAAGTAAATTTGCCGAAAACTAATTCAGCGCTCTTTTGGGAACAATTTACAAATCTGGGTACTAAA
>NZ_JBFEGN010000036.1:0-37739 GCF_047228825.1 Siminovitchia jepli | reverse complement strand
AGTGAGGGGTTTCCCCTTGCGAGAGCAGGACGTTGCCGGGCAAACAAAAACATAGAGCATAAGGCTCTATGTTTTTTATTTTCACCCACTTTAATAGGCAGTAAGACCCCCACCCCCAAAATCAACTGCCAGTTAAAGCCCGATTGGTTCAGGTCGGCAGGATGCCGATCACATGACCCACATCCTGTAGCCCTCCCCCACTGATTGAAGTCTTACTTTATAATAATTTCTTTAAATCATCCTCTATTTTCAATGGATCTGTTGTTGGGGCATAGCGTTCAACTACATTGCCATTGCGGTCCACAAGAAATTTTGTGAAATTCCACTTGATGTTCTTCATTAAGAGTCCTGTTTTCTGTTCTTTTAGAAAAGTAAACAGGGGATCAGCATTATCTCCATTTACATCGATTTTTGCGAAAATCGGAAAAGACACTCCATAGTTGACTTGACAAAATTCAGTTGTTTCTTCAATATTATCAAATTCCTGGTTATTGAATTGATCACAAGGAAAACCGAGGATTTCCAAACCATTGTCTTTGTACTTTTCATAGAGTTCCTGCAACCCTTTGAACTGTGGTGTCAATCCACATTTGCTTGCGGTGTTCACAATAATTAGCGGTTTGCCTTCGTAATCTTTCAGGGATTTCAAATCACCATTTGTCTTTTTCACTTCAAAATCATAAACAGTTGTCATTATGACGCCTCCTGATTACCGCAGTTTAAATCTTGTATGATTTAATCTTAAACGATTTAAATGGAGTATGAAACAAATAGGCCTTTTCCAAAGCAATTCGTGATCAGGATAGAAGTAGTGTCTATTTCGGTTATAAGGTTACTTTATACCATTTGCCATTAAAGTACCTGGATTCTGTAAGTTTCAGCAGGAGTCCAATTTAATTCTGACCGGGACCGCCAAAAGCCCCTAACCCACGGCTGTTCTGAAGGCATCGACTCCTTTTTAAAAACATCCTGACTTTATGAAACACCTATACTATTAGACTATTCCCATTTGGCGATTAAAGCATCCGTGTCAGCTTTCAGGAAATGATACGCCTTTTCAGAAATTGATCCATTTGCTTTTTGCTGTTCAAGGAGCACTTTAAAGCCTTCCATATGTTTGCTTGCTTTTTCGGCTTGTTCTTTTTCCTCATAAAGGCTTACGGCAGTTAAGTGGGTTGTCAAGGCGCGGACATCACGGTCGCTTTTAAACGCTCCCTCTTTTGCATAGCGCTCCACACGTGCTTTCGTTCCAGCAGCCGTTGTTAAAATGGATTTCTCTTCAGGGTAAATTGCGTTTGACAGCAATCTGAATAAATATTCCGGATGTGCCCTGAATCCCGCTTCCAAACCGATTAGCGAAACGCCTGGATAAGCACCTTGAATGATGGCTGGTTGGCCTTGAACGACTTGAGGGTTTTTCCAAAATCCGGCTTTAAACACATCTTTATCAGCGTAAGAAGCTGCCACTCTATCAGTTTCGACATTCGTATACCAGGCCGGGTTGTAGACAAAGCCGATATCGTCCGTTCCATATCCGTTCGTCAGTGAAGTATCTTTATAATTTACGCTGACGATCCCGTTGTTGTTTGTCCCGCCCCGATTGACTGTGGCTTCCGTCAATTCGAGTACAGCGGCATTCGCTGAAGCATTTGCTCCAACCGCAATATACTTCCCGCCATTGGCTGCAAATTCATGGATTGTTTCTTTATAGGCATCTGTCCTGACAATGCCATTGCCATTGGCGATCAGCACATCATAGCCATCTAATCCATTCGCTGCGATATCCTGGGCCCTTAATTCTGTCACCTCAAATCCAAGTTGTATTAACGCTGTGCGGACACCATGCTGCCCGCCATCATTTAAAACAGCGATATTCACGTTCTCAATTAATTTGGCATTCTCAGGCATGGATTTTGTTTGCAAAGAAATGCCTGATTCTTTTACGGCATTCTGCAAGGCATCCCCATTTTTGTCTACATAGAAATTTCCGTTTTTGCCTTTATAAACAGGTACATTATTTTTTAACAATTCGTTAACGAGCGCAACGGCTCCCGCTGAGCTGTTCGTAATTTCATATGGACCCTTACCGATTAATTCGCCTTCTGCTTCCGCTTTATCCAATGATGTCACCGGGACATTGATGGCGGATTGGACAGGAATTGCATCAAATCCCCATAATTTAGGCAGACTCCAAGCGGAAATGTCATACATGGCATTTACCTGATCACTAATATCATCACCATCATATAAAAGTGTGTTCGCCAATCCTGCTCTTGCTTGATTCATTTTCACAATATACGTTCCTTTATCGTACTCTTTCCCATCAACTGTAAACGGCTTAGTGGCTTCTTCTACTTTGATGCCATATTTAAGAAATTGGTTCACAGCTTTTACGGTTTGAGAAGCATCTGTTTTGTTTACCGGTAAAATGTACGCTTTCGGAAAATATCCAGGCTTGTGATCGGGGTGGTCAAATTCGACACCGCGCCTGAATACTTCAATTTGATCTTTAAGCATTTCCACTTTGTTTTCAGTGGCAAATGTTAATGCACCCATGACGGCATGGTAATGCCATTTCACTCCATCACTCGTTTTGTTCGGTGTTTCCAGCGTTGAGACATATGATCCATGATACATTCCGTGACCCGGTGCAAAAATCGGCGGATAATCGTCCCATCCATCTACCGCATCGCGATACGGAATATGGGCTCCTTCCATATTTCGGTACAAGTCCGTTTCGAACTCATCCTTGTTGGCAACGAGTTCGGCTTCCATCGCTTCAGCTTGAGGCAGAGCCCATTTGATGTATAAATTGTGTTCGGTATTCGGATTATGGGGACCTGTTGTCGGTTCTATCAGACCGGGCGTTTTTTGATTCCTTATTACAAAGCCGTGTAAATCCAAAAAGACCATCGGAACCCACTTGACCATCAAATCAACAGTTGCGCTTGATTCCGGTTGAGAGAGTGTAGCGAAATCACGGTTTACATCAAATCCATTGCCATTTGCCCGTGTTCCTAAAATTCTCCCATCCGGGTTTTGCACGACATTAAAGATCAATATGTTGTTTTCGAGGATCTGCATCGTTTCTTCATCGGTATCGTACGCAAACCGGTCAATGAGCTGCAATATTGTATCAACCCCGGGTTCTTCGTTACCGTGAATGGATCCATTGATGAGGATCGGAGCCTTGATATCGGGGTTTTCGTCAACAAATTCTTTAGCCTTCTCCGGATTTTCAACCATCATTTCCCGTAACACTTTCGATTTTGCGATATCCTCTTCAGACTCAGCAATAACAACACCATAAAGATCGTGGCCTAACGCCGATTGCCCGATGACTTCAAGCGATACCCGTTCACTCTCTTTTTCATGTTGCTGCAATATTGGCAAAATTTCCTCATATGGTGTCGGTACGTAAGGGGTTTGGGCCAGAACGGTCCCCGATATGGGCATCATAATGGTTAAAGCCATCATGAGTGCAATAAATGGGGCAAACAAGAACTGTTTTCTTCTCATGGTCTTCTCTCCTATTCCTTTTTTTCACCCGACCGATTTTAGAAAAAGCAATTTACCCCATGGCAAGTGTGGGCTGACTTGCCACAGGGCCTGGACATAGATAAAGTCTATTAATCTATGATTAGATTACCGTTGGTCCTATCTTGCCTATTGCCATTTGGTGATCAAAGCATCGGTGTCGGTTTTCAGGATGTTATACGCCTGATCAGAGATTGCCCCATTTTCTTTTTGCTGTTCAAGGAGTACTTTAAAGCCTTCCATATGTTTCTTTACTTTTTCAGCTTGTCCTTTTTCCTCGTAAAGACTTACGGCAGTCAAGTGGGTTGTCAGGGCGCGTGCGTCACGGTCGTTCTTGAATGCACCCTCTTTTGCATAGCGCTCCACACGTGACTTTGTTCCGGAAATTGTTGTCAATACGTCTTTTTTACCTGGGTAAATAGCGTTTGTTATGAGTCGATACAAGTATTCTGGATGCGCCCGGAATCCAACTTCCAGCCCGATTAACGTGACTCCGGGATTTGGGCCTTTGATCATGACCGGCTGTCCTTGTGCAACTTGCGAATTTTTCCAAAAACCGGCTTTGAAAAAGTTTTGATCGGCATAGGAAGCGATGACTCTATCAGCTTCTACATTGGTGTACCATGCCGGATTATAAACGAATCCTATGTCATTCGCACCGTACCCTGCCGTGAAGGTTGTATCTTTATAATTCACGTTAACGACACCATTATGATCCCGGCCGCTGGAACCGGCAGTCTTTACTGCAGCTTCAGTTAAACCGAGCCGGGCAGCCGTATTGGAAGCATTGGCTCCAATCGCAATATATTTTCCGCCATTTGAAATAAATGCTTGAATTTTTTGGCTGTACGAACCCGTTCCGCTTCCGGAGCCGTTCACAACGAGTACATCGTAGCCGTCCAATCCATTTGCGGCAATATCTTGAGCTCTAACTTCAGTGACCTGAAATCCAAGCTGCTTCAGTGCCGTGCGGGTGCCATGCTGGCCGCCATCATTTAATATGGCAACATTCACCTTTTCCAGCACTTTCGCATCTTTAGGGATTGCTTTCGTTTTTACAGTAATTCCTGATTGTTGTACTGCTTCATTCAAGACGTCGGCATTACTGTTCTCCACATAGAATTGGCCGTTACTTCCTTTGTAAACAGGCAAGTTGTTTTCCAACAACTTGTTGACTAGTGCGATGGCTGCTACTGAAGTATTTGGTATTTCATATGGGCCGTCACCTATTAATTCACCATTTAAGTTAATCTTTTCTACTTTATCGACAGGAACGGTAATGTTCGAATGGGCTGCAATTGCATCAAAACCCCATAAATCGGGTAAATTCCATGCCGAAATATCGTACATGGCGCCTGCTTGATCGCTAATATCTTCCCCATCCCACAGGAGCGTGTTCACCAGGCTGGCCTTCCCTTGATTCAATTTCACAATATAAGTACCTTTGTCGTATTGTTTTCCCTCAACAGTAAACGGCTCCTTGGCTTTCACCACTTCTACACTATGTTTGAGCAAGTGAGTGACTGCCTTTACCGTGGGAGTCGGATCTGTATCGTCAACAGGCAGAATGTAAGCTTTCGGGAAAAATCCCTCCTTGTGATTCGGGTGGTCAAATTCGACGCCTCTTCTCCAAATCTCAATCTGGTTTTCAGTCATTTTTATTTTATTGTCAGTAGCATATTTTAAAGCACCCATGACGGCATGATAGTGCCACTCGACACCATCGGCCGTATTGTTTGGTGTTTCAAGTGTATGACCGTAAACGCCATGGTGCATCGCGTATACCGGCGTAAAAATCGGCGGGTAATCATCCCAGCCGTCTTTGGCATCACGATACGGAATATGGGTTCCTTTCATATTTTTATATAAATCTGTTTCAAATTTTTCTTTATTCTCAACAAGCTCTTTTTCCATCGCTTCCGCCTGTGCCAAAGCAAATTCAATGAAAAGATCATATTCATAGTTTGGGTTGTGCGGAATGCTGCACGGTTCAATCAGGCCGGGGTAATCATTGGATCGCCTAACGAATCCATGCAAATCGAGATGAACCATCGGGTTCCATTCCGTAATCAAATCGACGTTGGCCATCGCTTCCGGTTGAGAGAGTGTTACATGATCACGGTTAATATCAAATCCGTTTCCATTTGCTCTTGTTCCCAAAATCCGCCCATCCGGGTTAACGACAACATTAAAAATAAGAATATTATTTTCAAGTATACGCATTGTCTCTTTGTCATTTTCATAGGCGAATCTTTCGATTAATTTCAGATTTGCATCAACACCAGGATATTCATTGCCATGGATAGATCCATTAATCAGGATTGGCACTTTAAAGTCCGGATTTTGTTTGATCCATTCTTTCGCTTTACCGGGATTTTGAATCATTGCTTTCCTCATCGCTTTGATCTGTTCCAGGTCATCCTCTGTTTCAGCAATGACGACTCCGTATAAATCATGTCCCAAGGCAGATTGTCCGATGACTTCTACCGAAACACGATCACTTTCTATTTCGTGCTGTTTTAGTATTGATTCTATTTCTTCGTATGGAGTCGGTTTGTAGGGGGTTTGGGCAAAGACAGTCTGGAAAATTGACGCCGGCATGACTGAAGTTACTGCAACGAAAAACGCGGCCACAAGGGTAAATAAAAGCTTCTTTTTCAATTGAATTTCAACTCCTATAGATTTTTAAAAAGAATACCTATCACCACGTTTGAATCAATGAAAGGAGCGAAACATAATCCGGCAGTTTTTTTACTGTTTTTTTACTCCAATATCCACATCCCCCCATAAAAACCGACTTTTTTCTGACAATTCTCTACCATAACGATTATAGCAATGTATTTAGAATATTTTAATGATTTCGATATAAAACGGTTCAAAAGAAATATCTTTTGATCTTTTCATTTTCGGGTACATAGGATGAAAGAATCAGGTACTTTCACCATCCGTGAAATATGGCCTACAGGAGAGTTAAGGGATTTATGTCATAATCGGGAATCAAATGTTGAAAACTTTGAGCTGAAAATTTACTGGATGTGAGATGCCCTTGCACACTTGCTTTTCTTTTTTTGATTCGTTATAATGATCAAGAAGCACCATTATATTGCCGCGGGATGGAGCAGTCTGGCAGCTCGTCGGGCTCATAACCCGAAGGTCGCAGGTTCAAATCCTGCTCCCGCAATCAACAAGTTCATTAAATATGTGTCAGCCTTAGGGGGTGTGCGTCCTAAGGTTTTTTTGTATAAACGATTGAGGGAGTTTAACATGGGAAATCATTTTGAAATCGTTGCAGCCCTTCCGGAAAAAACGTTTGCCATTGGCGAGAAGCTCGGGCGTCTTTTGGAAGCAGGGGACGTCATTTTACTTGAAGGCGGGCTCGGGGCAGGAAAAACGACTTTTACAAAAGGGTTGGCTGCAGGTCTTGGTGTCCGCAAAACGGTGAACAGCCCCACTTTTACCATCATCAAAGAGTATGAAGGAAGGCTTCCGCTGTATCATATGGACGTTTATCGTTTGGAGGATTCTTTTGAAGATCTCGGCTTTGACGAATATTTCGATGGTGATGGCGTAACCGTTGTGGAGTGGGCCCGTTTTATAAAAGAGCAGCTTCCGCAAGAAAGGCTGGCTGTTGAATTGCATCATTTGGATGGCCAAAACCGCAAGATTGTTTTTAAACCTTGCGGCAGCAGATATGAAGCTTTATGTAAGGAGTTTTTTCATGAAAATCCTGGCAATTGATACATCAAACGAAGTTTTGGGAATAGGCCTGGTAAGTGAGTCTAAAGTGATCGGGGAATATATTACGAACATAAAAAAGAACCATAGTGTACGCGTCATGCCGGCGATTCGGCACCTGCTGAAAGATTGCGATACAGAACCTGCTGAACTTGATAAAATCGTTGTAGCCAGGGGTCCGGGTTCTTATACCGGGGTGCGGATTGGTGTAACGATCGCCAAAACGATGGCCTGGAGCTTGGGCATACCTTTGGCGGGTGTATCCAGCCTGGCCGTGCTTGCAGCGGCAGGCAGATATTTTCAAGGATATATTTCACCGCTGTTTGATGCGAGACGGGGATTGATTTATACGGGGCTTTACCAATTCAAGGACGGCAAGCTCCAAATGATTATGGAGGACCGGAATATATTGGCCGCGGAGTGGGCGAACATTTTGAAAGAGCAAGCGGGACCGATTTTATTAAATGGGAACGACGTCCATCTTCATGAACAAACCTTTAAGTCCGTTCTCGAAGACCGGGCATTTTTCGCTCATGCCGGAGAATATAATCCAAGGCCTGGGCTTTTAGGGTTATTTGGAATGAATATGCCCAATGAAGATGTCCATTCATTTACTCCGAATTATATACGCCTAGTGGAAGCCGAAGCCAAATGGTTGGAGAGGCAGGGAAAGAAATCATGATGATAAATCGCAGCATGAGTGTCAGTCAAGATATTTCTTTTCGGTTGGCCTCACTCAAAGATATTGAAAAACTGGTCGAGATCGAGAGCCGGTCGTTTACGGCGCCCTGGCCCGAAGAGGCATTTTATAATGATATCGTTCATAATCGCTTTGCTTCTTACCTTTTTATTACGTGCGACGGGATTGAAGCAGGATATTGCGGAGTGTGGATTATTTTGGATGAGGCGCATATTACAAACATTGCCGTACTTCCCGAATATCGCGGAAAAAAACTGGGTGAACAGCTGCTTTTTAAAATAATGAATCTCGCCAAGGAAGCCGGCGCGAAAAAGATGACGCTCGAAGTGCGGGTAAGTAATGACATTGCCAAGTCCCTTTATAAAAAAATGGGATTTCAAGAAGGCGGCATCCGGAAAAAGTACTATACCGACAATCTGGAAGATGCGTTAGTAATGTGGGTGAATTTATGAAGCAGGAGAATTTAGTCATACTGGGCATTGAGACAAGCTGTGATGAAACGGCTGCTGCAGTCGTTCAAAATGGAAAAGAAATTTTATCCAATGTGGTCGCTTCCCAAATTGAAAGTCACCGCCGGTTTGGCGGCGTCGTTCCGGAACTGGCATCACGCCATCACGTTGAGCAAATTACCATCACCATTGAGGAAGCGATGAAGCAAGCGGAAGTTTCTTTTGAAGAGATTGATGCCGTGGCCGTAACGGAGGGTCCCGGGTTGGTTGGTGCGCTGCTCGTGGGCGTAAATGCTGCAAAGGCATTGGCTTTCAGCCGGAATATTCCGCTTGTAGGTGTTCATCATATTGCCGGCCACATTTATGCGAATCGCCTCATCACCGATTTTATGTTTCCTCTGTTATCGCTCGTGGTATCAGGCGGGCACACGGAAATCGTGTATATGGAAAAACACGGTTCGTTTAAAGTAATTGGGGAAACGCGGGACGACGCAGCCGGCGAAGCTTATGACAAAGTCGCACGGACTTTGAATTTGCCTTACCCAGGCGGCCCTCATATCGACAGGCTCGCCCAAGAGGGTTCGGCAAATATTGATCTCCCAAGGGCATGGCTGGATGAAGATTCCTATGATTTCAGTTTTAGCGGCCTGAAATCTGCGGTTATCAACACGCTCCACAATGCCGAACAGCGTGGGGAAAACATTTCCCCGGCAAATTTGGCGGCGAGTTTTCAAGAAAGCGTTGTGGAAGTTTTAACGAAAAAGACAGTCCGGGCTGCTAAGGAATTACGCGTAAAACAAGTGCTCCTGGCCGGAGGAGTGGCCGCAAACAAAGGGCTTCGGGAATCACTTGCATCCGCCTTTCGGCAAATGGATGGTGTTGATCTCGTCATTCCGCCTCTTTATTTATGCACAGACAATGCCGCCATGATTGCGGCGGCAGGAACCGTCTTATTTGAAGCCGGTAAAAGAGGGGCGCTTGATATGAATGCGCATCCTGGTTTGGACATTGAACAATAAGTGAAGACTCCGATTGGACGGAGTCTTTTTTTTTGTGGATAAAACGGCGAAGCACCTGTGGAAAAATAGGGATATGTGGATAAATCTCTGCGTGCAATGTGGATAATGTGAATAAGTTTGTTTATAACTGATATGGATACGTTTAAGATGTGGGCAAAATTGTGGGTAAAAAAAAATCCCGATGGGGGCGTCCACCGGGATAAACGAGTTTGATTATTTGCCTTCAGGATTCAGCAAGACTTTCCGAAAGCTCTGTCCATTCTTCCATCAGGCGATCCATTTCGGATTGAAGCTTTTCCATTTCCCGATGGATCTCAAGTGTCCGTTCGTGATCGTTGAACACGGCTGGATCCGTCAGCAATTCCTCTTTTCCACTTAAATCGGCTTCCAACCGGTCCACCAGCTCCTCAATTTCGGCAATGCGCCTTTTTTGCTGCCGTTCACGCTTTCTTGTTTCTTTGTCAAGCTCATACGAGCTCTTGCTATCTGCCTGTTTTGGTTTTGATTCTGGCTGATTGAGCTGTTTAAGCTCCGCTACTTCCGCCTTTTTATTAACATAGTAATCATAGTCGCCGAGAAATTCTTTTGTTCCTTCTGTGGACAACTCGACGACCTTTGTAGCAATCCTGTTAATAAAATAGCGGTCATGGGAAACGAATAAGATCGTTCCCGGGTAATCCACAAGGGCGTTTTCCAACACTTCTTTACTGTCCAAGTCCAAGTGGTTCGTCGGTTCATCAAGAATGAGGACATTCGCCTTTTCAAGCATCAAAATGGCGAGAGCCAGGCGTGCTTTTTCTCCTCCGCTCAATGAGGAAACGGTTTTTAATACATCATCCTGGGTAAATAAAAAATTGCCAAGGACCGATCTGACTTCTTTTTCATTAATCAGCGGATAGCGATCCCATAATTCTTGTAAAACGGTTCGATTGGATGACAGGCTGGCTTGTTCCTGGTCGTAATAACCGAATTGAACGTTTGCCCCATATTGAATTTCCCCGGACAGGAAGGGAATTTTTTTTATGATCGATTTTAACAATGTAGATTTGCCGATTCCGTTTGGACCGACAAGAGCAACGCTGTCGCCACGGGAAAGCCTTAAATTTATATGCGCAGCCAACGGCTGTCCCTCGTAGCCGATGCTTGCGCCCGAAACGGACAATACGTCATTCCCGCTTTGCTTCTTAATCAAAAATGAAAAAGAAGCGGATTTTTCGTCTCCCTCGGGACGGTCCATGATGTTCATTTTTTCCAATTGGCGGCGCCTGCTTTGTGCGCGTTTGGTCGTGGACGCCCGTGCCAGATTGCGCTGGATGAAATCCTGCAGTTTGGCAATTTCGCCTTGCTGTTTTTCATAAAGCTTCATTTCACGTTCATATCTCTCGGCTTTTTGCTCGAGATATTTGCTGTAGTTGCCGTGATAGACCGAAATTTCCGTTCGGGACAGCTCGTACACTTGTGTGACAATTTGATCGAGAAAATAGCGGTCATGGGAAACGATGAGAAGGGCCCCCGGATAATGTTGCAAATATTTTTCAAGCCAGGCCATCGTTTCGATATCGAGATGGTTTGTCGGCTCATCCAAAATGAGCAGGTCCGGCTTGGCCAACAACAATTTGGCAAGTGCCAGGCGCGTTTTTTGCCCGCCGCTAAGCCAGGCAATATTCGTATGATAGTCTTCTTCGTAAAATTGGAAGCCATGAAGGACAGACCGGATATCCGATTCATATTGATAGCCGCCGATTTCGTTAAACTGCTCCTGGAGCCCGTCGTATTCTTCCAGTAGCCGTTTATAGGTCCCTTCTTGTTCATAATTAGCAGGATCGGAAAGCCTTTGTTCGATTTGCCGCAGTTCATTTTCCATTGTCCGGACTTTCGTGAATACGGAAAGCATTTCTTCCCAAATCGTTAATTCTGATTCCAAGCCTGTATGCTGCTCCAAATACCCGATCGTCAAATCTTTCGGTTTAATGACCTGGCCGGAATCATGTGACAATTCTCCGGCGATGATTTTTAACAAGGTAGATTTCCCGGCGCCATTTCTTCCGACAAGGGCTGTCCGATCCCCTTCGCGGATTTCCAATTTTATATTTGAAAGGACCATATCAGCCCCAAAATACTTTGAAAGCTGCTGAACTTGAAGTAATAGCATATTTTCCACCCCTAATTATAGACAGTGTATCGTATGTTAACGATATTTGACAATCGGATTTTTTGCGCTGCAAAGACAGACAGTATACACGAAATAGTGTAGAATGATAAAGAGGTGTTTGGCCGTGGATAAATTAACGCACTTTAACAAGGAAGGCAGGGCAAAAATGGTGGATGTGAGCGGAAAACCGGAAACAGTCCGCACTGCTGTTGCCCGTTCGAGCATTGAAGTGAACGACCATATTTACGAACTGATTGCAAATCAGCAAGTAAAAAAAGGCGACGTCCTTGCGGTTGCGCAAGTAGCCGGGATTATGGCCGCGAAAAAAACATGGGAAATCATCCCGATGTGCCATCCGATCCCGATTAAAGGAATCAACTTTTCTTTCGATTGGAAGGAAGGATCTGAGAATAATAAAATCTTGGAAATAACTGCTGAAGTTAAGACAATCGGAAATACGGGAGTGGAGATGGAAGCATTGACCGCTGTTTCGGCAGCTGCTCTCACTGTTTACGATATGTGCAAGGCTGTGGATAAGGGAATGGTGATCGGACCAACTTTTTTAATGGAAAAAACGGGCGGAGTATCCAGTAAAGATTATCATCGTGAAACGGAATAAGGGTTTTTTCGTTTCTGTGCGTGGAACCCATGAAACTGAAGAATTGAAGTGCTTTTTCTTTCTTGGCATGGAGGATTGAATATGAATGAGGAAACATTAAAAATACCGCAGGCAACTGCAAAGCGGCTCCCGCTATACTACAGATTTTTGAAAAATTTACACGCATCAGGGAAGCAGCGCGTATCCTCGGCCGAATTGAGTGAAGCGGTGAAAGTCGATTCCGCTACCATTCGGCGGGACTTTTCTTATTTTGGCGCGCTTGGAAAAAAAGGATATGGGTATAATGTAAATTACTTGCTGTCATTTTTTCGCAAGACGCTTGACCAGGATGAGGTGACGAAAGTTGCGTTAATTGGTGTAGGAAATTTGGGAACGGCTTTTTTGAATTATAATTTCTTGAAAAACAACAATACAAAAATCGAAATGGCATTCGATGTCGACCAAAACAAAATCGGGAAAGAGATCAGAAATGTTCCGATTTATGATTTGGCTGAGCTTGAAGAGAGGTTGGGCAAAGAAGAAGTGGCCGTTGTTATATTGACTGTACCGGCAAGTGCCGCCCAGTCCATTACGGACCGGATTAAACATACGGGTGTGAAGGGGATACTGAATTTCACCCCTGCAAGGCTGAACGTACCGGAGTCAATCCGTGTCCATCATATTGATTTGGCGGTGGAACTGCAGTCACTCATTTACTTTTTGAAACATTATCCTCTTGATGACACGGAATTTTCACAACCATAAACGTTTTTTAATAGCTAAAAGGACGGGTTTCCATTAAAATAAAACTATAAGGAGGTGGCCGCAGTGAGTCCAGGTGCAGGAAGTATAATTTTGATTGGACTTGTCGCTTTATTGATCTTCGGGCCGAAGAAGTTGCCGGAACTTGGTAAGGCTGCGGGCAACACGTTGCGTGAATTTAAAAACGCGACGAAAGGTTTGGCGGAAGATGATGAAAAGGACAAGAAAAAAGACGGCGATCTTTGATAGGATGGACAAACTATGAGTCAAAAAGAAATGACGATCATCGATCATATAGAGGAATTGCGAAAACGGCTTGTCATTATAGTCGTTTTCTTTGTGTTGGCTGTCATCGTCAGCTTTTTTATATCACAGCCGCTTATCAAACTGCTCCAGCATGCAAGTGCTGCCCAGGACATTACGATGAATGCGTTCCGGGTAACGGATCCGTTTAAAGTATTTATGCAAATGACGTTTGTGCTGGCGTTTATTTTCACTTCCCCCGTCATCTTGTATCAATTGTGGGCCTTTATCAGTCCGGGGCTTTTGGAGAAGGAACGGAAGGCAACGCTCAGCTATATACCGGTCTCCGTTATGCTGTTTTTAGCAGGCGTCCTTTTTTCTTATTTTATTCTGTTTCCGTTTGTAATCCGGTTTATGCTTGGCTTATCAAGCAACATGGAAATCCAGACGACAATTGGCATTAATGAATATTTTCAGTTTCTTTTTCAAATAACCATTCCTTTCGGAATTTTGTTCCAACTTCCGGTCGTCGTTTTGTTTTTGACAAGGCTGGGTATTGTGACACCGATGTTTTTAGTGCGGGTGAGAAAATATGCCTACTTTATTTTGTTGGTGATCGCAGCGTTTATTACGCCTCCAGATTTAATTTCACATATGATGGTAACCGTGCCATTGCTCATTTTGTATGAAATCAGCATTTGGATTTCAAAAATCGGCTATAAAAAAATGCAGGCTGCCGAAGAGGAGCAGGATCTAGAAATCAATCATGAGCCATAAAAGCATCCAGGGTGCTTTTTTTTTGAATAAAAAACGCACTGAACTTATGGGTTTAGTTGTAAAAATGTAAAATTCATCCTTGACAGAAAATTTTTTGTGGGATAGGATATAAATACGCCAAAGCAGACGTACTCAACTGAATAATTGATTTCTTATCCAGAGAGGTGGAGGGACTGGCCCTTTGAAGCCTCGGCAACAGACCGTCCGGTACTGTGCCAATTCCAGCAGGCTTTTTGCAAGCCTGAAAGATAAGAAGAGAACAAAATGTTAAACCAAAACCTCTTCTTATTGTGTAAGAAGGGGTTTTTTTAATGGAGGGGTGGAAATGGCAAAGGTTGAAACAAATACAATTGAGGACATTGTTTCAGCGTTGAAAAAGATTGAATATGGTTCGTTGGTCATTACGGTACACGATGGAGAAATCACACAAATTGATGCGACTGAGAAAAAGCGGTACAAGGCAAAGGGGAAGCAGAGGAAAGCCCAATGATGAAAGCAGACAAATGAATATGGCGGCCGATTAGACAACTAAAGGCATCTTTCTCAATGATGATGAATGGGGAGGATGCTTTTTTTCATGAAAAGAGGAGGCAGAAAGTACATGAGTTTTAAGCTTGGAATTCTTGATCAAAGCCCGGTTTTTCCAGAGAAAACGGCATTTGATGCCTTGCAGGATACAATAAGGCTTGCCCAAAAAGCGGAACAATGGGGTTATGCCCGTTTCTGGGTGGCCGAACATCATCATATGGGGGACGTAGCGGGCTCATCACCCGAGGTGTTAATTTCACACTTACTCGCCAGGACAAACGCCATTCAGGTTGGATCGGGGGGCGTTATGCTCCAGCATTACAGCCCTTTTAAGGTCGCGGAAAATTTTCACGTTTTATCCACCCTTTCACCGGGACGGGTAGACCTTGGGGTTGGAAAGTCGCCCGGCGGACTGCCGCTTTCTACAAAAGCACTGCAGCACGGTACTCAACATGATGGAATCCATTTTGAAGAACGGCTTACTTTTTTAAAAAAGCTGTTGGATCATTCCGTGGAGGAAGCACATCCGCTCTCCGGAATCGAAGCGTTGCCAAAGCCGCCTGTAAAACCGGAAATTTTTCTGCTCGGCGGAAGTGCTTCAAGTGCCAGGCTTGCGGCGGAACTGGGCGTGCATTTTGTATTTGCGAAGTTTCTCGTAGGCAGTGAAGAATCATTGGCGCAAACTTCCCGTATTTACCGCAAGCTGTATCCGGAAGGCACTTTTATGGCAGCCGTTGCCGTTTTTGCGGCACCTTGCGAAAAAGAAGCAAAGCAGATCGCTGCTGAACACAGCCTTTACAAAATAACGATTGAAAGCGGCCGGACATTGACCGTGCAGTCCTATCAACAGGTGGAAGCTTTTAAGAAGCAGGCAGTGGAAGCTTTTGAAGTGGAGGAGCATAAAGCAGATATGATTGCAGGAACTCCCGAGCAAGTAAAGGGGGAATTGGAACGAATACATTATCAATACGAAGTCGATGAATTTATCCTTCATACACCAATCCGAAAAGAAGAGGAGCGGGTCCGGTCTTTTGAATTGCTTCGTCCAATAGCCGCCGGAAGAGCCAAGAGAGGCTTGGAACAGTCGATAAAAATTTTACCCTAAAACGTAGTATTCTGATGGGTAAAGTAATATAAAAGGAGGTCATCATGGCCCGATTATTCAATCAAACCATCACGATCAAGGAAATGGAGGAAAGCGAAAGGGAAGCCGTCCGAAAATTGTTGCTGGAATGTTATCGCCAATTCGAATCAGTATTTGAACCGGAAAGGTGGTCTGAATACGTGATGGAGCTGATCGCTTCCATTGATCATCCGGATAGAGAAATCCTGTTGATCGCAAAACAGGGGGAGGAAATTGTTGGCACCCTCCAATTATTTTCGTCATCGGAAAAAGCCTACAAAGATTGGGAAATACAAATTCAATCACCGATTATCCGCTTTTTGGGCGTTCACCCGCGGGCAAGGGGGCTTGGTGTGGGTACGGAACTTTTACGGTCTGCCATGTCATGTGTCAAAGAACTTGGCGCTTCAAGTGTGTTTTTGCATACGACCGATTCCATGGAGCAGGCCGTCAGGCTGTACGAACAATTTGGTTTTATCCGGGATCCTTGCCATGATATTCATAAAGAAAATCGCCGGATTAAATGCTACAGGTTTGATTTGTAATAAAAAAATGGGGGTTGAAAAATGAACTTCAAAAAAGGTTTCATCACATTAATGGCCGTTATGGGTTTGGGGTTGGTGGCGGGATGCGGAGCAGGAAAAGAAACGGCTGCCAAAAAAGAAAACGTTACATTGAAAATTGCGGCTTCCTCTACACCGCATGCAGAAATCTTGGAATATATCGCGCCGGAATTGGAAAAAGAAGGCGTGAAACTGGATATATCAATAGTCTCTGATGGCATTCAGACAAACCAGCAGACGGCGGATGGGGAACTGGATGCCAACTTCTTTCAACATACGCCATATTTGAATCAATTCAAGAAAGACAGCGGTTTGGATTTGGTTAATGTGCAAGGTGTTCATATTGAACCGTTCGGTGTTTATTCAAAAGCAATCGATTCCATTGATGAGCTATCCGATGGCGCCAAAGTGGCATTGCCGAAAGATCCTGTAAATTTTTCCCGGGCACTCGAGCTCTTTGCAGCCAACGGGATCATTGAGCTGGATGATGCGAAGTCGGGGGATTATATGCTTGAAGACATCGTGAAAAATGAAAAACAACTTACATTTATTCCCGTCGATTCAGCGGTATTGGTCCATTCGCTGGACGACGTGGAGGCAGCGGCGATCAACACGAATTACGCCTTGGAGGGAGGCCTTAAACCACTGGAAGATTCCTTGATAATTGAAGGAAATGAATCGCCTTACGTCAATATTTTAGTTTCCCGGAAGGATAACAAAAACGATGAAGCCATCCAAAAGCTGGCTAAAGCTTTGACAACCGAACAAGTGAAAGCGTTCATTTTGGAAAAATATAAAGGAGCTGTAGTACCTGCATTTTAAAAAAGGAGGGGGTTTTTTTGATCGAATTTCGTCACGTTTCAAAGGTATTCGGCAGCGGGGAAAAGAAGGTCGAAGCGCTCAAAAATGTAAGCTTGACGGTTAGGGAAGGGGATATTTTTGGCGTCATCGGTTTTAGCGGAGCGGGAAAAAGCACTTTAATCCGAACGGTGAACTTATTGGAGCAGCCGACTTCCGGTGAGGTGATCGTAGATGGAAGGAACCTTGCCAAGCTGCCGGAACACCAGCTTCGGGAAGCGAAAAAAAGAATTGGCATGATCTTTCAGCACTTTAACCTGCTTCAATCCAAAACCGTCTTTGACAACGTAGCCATGCCGTTGGTGCTGAGTAAAAAAAAGAAGAAAGCGATCGAGGAACGCGTTGATGAAGTTCTTAGATTTGTCGGTTTGGAAGAGAAGGCCCGGAATTATCCCGACCAGCTTTCAGGAGGACAAAAGCAGAGGGTCGGCATCGCCCGTGCGCTTGTAACGAATCCATCGATCCTGCTCTGTGATGAGGCGACATCTGCCCTGGATCCGCAAACCACTCAATCCATTTTAAAGCTGTTAAAGCGGGTTAATGAAGCATTCAAGATTACGATATTAATCATCACGCATGAAATGGAAGTGATCAAGCAAATTTGCAATCGGGTGGCGGTCATGGAGGATGGCCGTGTGATTGAAAGCGGCACGATGTTTGAGCTGTTTTCCCGCCCGCAGACAGAAACGGCGAAAAATTTTGTCCGGTCGGTTGTCAGGGACGAAATCCCGGCCGGCTTCCATCCATTTCTGCAGGCAACGGAATATCACAGCCGATTTTTCAAACTGGCGTTTTTCGGGGCAGCCTCGGGCCAATCCGTCATATCCAGAACAGCGAAGGTTTTTGATGTGGACATTTATATACTGTATGGCAATATTACTGAACTGCAGGGAATTCCAATCGGACATTTAATGGTTGGGCTGACTGGCGATGATGATGAGATTGAACGGGCGCTGATATTTATCACCGGCCAAAATGTTGAGGTAAAGGAGGTTTTAGAGGATGGAAGTCAGCACAAAGTTGATTTTGAGCGCTTTGTGGGAAACGTTGTACATGGTTAGCGTATCACTTTTCTTCGGCGGAATCATCGGGATTTTCCTCGGCATTCTGCTTGTCGCAACAAGGAAAGGACATATTTTGGAAAACCGGATTATTTTTTCGATTGTCAATCCAATCGTCAATACATTCCGTTCGATCCCATTTATTATCCTGCTCGTAGCGATCATTCCATTTACAAGGCTTATTGTCGGAACATCGATTGGAACAACCGCGGCCATTGTACCGCTTGTCCTTCATATCGGACCGTATTTTTCAAGGCTTGTGGAAAATTCATTACTGGAAGTGGACGAAGGAATCATTGAAGCGGCAAAGGCGATGGGGGCCACTCCGTTTCAAATCATACACCGTTTTTTGCTGCCGGAGGCCTTCGCATCTTTTATTCTGAGTATCACAACGGCAACCATTGGATTAATTGGTGCAACCGCAATGGCCGGTGCTGTCGGCGGCGGCGGACTGGGCGATTTGGCGATCACCTATGGGTACCAGCGATTCAGCACGATTACCATATTGGCAACCGTTGTCATTCTTGTTTTACTTGTCCAGGGGATTCAGAGTGTGGGCAATGTATTGGAAAGAAAAATCAGGAGAGTCGAATAGGGGGACACCTCATGAAAAAATGGCTTTTGCCATTTCTGATAATAGGGGTATTCCTGGCGGGATGCTCCGGCAGCACAACGAAAGCAGGGGAAAAATCCAACATTCGGGAAAATCGTTGAACTTTATCAAACAGCCGAATTTATAGAAGAAACTTATATTTGCCGGCATTCATTTCACTGGAAGAATTAAGCACATATAAGGAAACTTACTCCAATCAATAGGGGGAGCTCACATTGGCGCAAAAAAGACAAATCAAGTTTGCGGCATATTTGGTCGGGTCTGGGATGCACGTGGCTTCATGGCGGCATCCATCCGCAAACCCAAGTGCAAGCATTGATGTAAAAGAACTGCAGAAGCTTGCCCAAATTGCCGAAAAGGGAAAATTTGACCTGGCATTTATTGCCGACAGCCTGGCAATCAATCACGAATCACATCCGCAGATTTTGAACCGTTTTGACCCAATCGTCTTAATCACGGCCTTGGCGGCGGCAACCGAAAAAATCGGCATCGGTGCAACAGCTTCTACTACCTACAGCGAGCCTTATGTACTGGCACGGCAATTTGCTTCTGTCGATCATATAAGCGGCGGCCGGGCCGGCTGGAATGTGGTGACGACAGCGGATGCCACTGGGGAAACGGCCTTGAATTTCAGCAGGGAAAAGCATTGGGAACATGATCTTCGGTATCGAAGGGCTGAAGAATTTATCGATGTTGTTCAAGGACTGTGGGATTCTTGGGAAGATGATGCGTTTATGTATGACAAGGAGGAAGGTCGGTTTTATAACCCGGAAAAGGTACATGAGCTGCATTTTCAAGGGGAGTATTTTCAGGTAAAAGGACCGCTGAACATTGCCCGTTCCAAGCAGGGCCAGCCGGTCATCATTCAGGCAGGCGCGTCTTTGCCGGGACAGCGGCTGGCCGCCCGTACGGCGGAAGTTGTTTTTACCCATTGGGATGATATCGGAGAAGCAAAGCAATTTTACCAAAAGCTGAAATCGCAGTTGAAAGATTTCGGCAGAAGCGAGCATGACCTTCACATTCTTCATGGCATCTCGCCGATTGTGGGGGAAACGGAAGAAATAGCGATCCAAAAGTACGAAGAGCTTCAACGGCTGGTTGACCCTTACGAGAGTCTGAGATTTGTTTCGGGGTACATGGGCAATGTGGACTTTTCCAAATATACGCTCGATACGCCTGCACGGGAAGTCCAATTTCCAAAGGTAAATAGTATTCAAAGCCAGTTCAATGAAATGGTGGAAATTATTCAGAGAGAGGATTTAAAAGTGGGTGATTTATATACAAGGTTTTTTGGCGCTGCAAAAGTTGATCGCTTTATCGGCACCCCCGAACAGGTGGCAGATGAAATCGAAAAATGGTTTACTGAAAAAGCTGCCGACGGCTTTATGCTCCAATTTCCCCTTTTGCCAAGAGACTTGGAGGAATTCGTTGCACATGTGGTGCCGATTTTACAGGAACGGGGGCTATTCCGCCTGGACTACGAAGGGAATACGCTTCGTGACCATCTCGGTTTCACAATCCCGGAAAATCGTTTTGTATCAAAAGCGCCAATCATTTAAAAGGAGGTATTCGGTATGAGTGATATTGTCATTATTTCAGGCAGCCCGTCTGATTTTTCCGGGACTGGCAAGGTACTGGATTATTTGGGCAGATTACTGGAGAGGGAACATTTTTCCATCAGGCATATTGCAGTCAAGGATGTCCCGCCCGAAGACTTGATCTACGGAAATTTTCACAGTGCGGTAATTAAAAAAATTTCCTGTGACATCCAGGGAGCAGCCGGCGTGATTGTTGGATCACCGGTATATAAAGCAGCTTATTCAGGAGCTTTAAAAACATTATTGGATCTTCTGCCCCAGGATGCGTTTAAAAATATCCCGGTATTGCCGCTCATGACAGGAGGGAGCCGGGGCCATTTATTGGCGATTGAATTTTCATTGAAACCGCTCATTGCTTCTTTAAAAGGAAAAAGTCTTCAAGGGCTTTATTTCCTGGACAGCCAAATTGACAAGCAGCAAAAAAACCCGATTATTGACGAAGAAAGCTTGTTGCGGACGAAAAAGCAGCTTCACGAATTTATTGAAGATATAAAGAAAAGTAACCGGCTTGCAGCCGCTTTATAAACGGAAAGAGACATCCCGGCAAGTGGTGTCTCTTTAATTTCTTTTATTATTTTTTAACCGAAAGTGAAGGAAGATGAGCCGAAACCCCGCACCAAAATCAAGTGTGGCCAGAATGATCAGCAAATAAACCATAAAACCAAAGCCGGTCATGTTGACCCGCATGACAGCAAAAAATGTAAATACGATTCCAAGGGCTAAATATAATATACCTGAAAATAATGGTGTCCTCATGAAAAGAACCCTCCTATCCACCATATGAGCTGCTCCCCGCCTTGAATATAGTGCTTCAATTTATCAGCGAGGAATAATTGCATAATGACAACGAACGTATTCATCGAAACATGGGCGATGATAGGAACGATGATTCTTTTCGTTTTCACATATAAAAAAGCAAAGACGAATCCCATGGCGGAATATAAAATAATGTGAACAGGCTCAGTATGCGCCAGTGCAAAAATAACAGAGCTCAGCAAAGCAGCGGCCCAGAAAGGGAAGCGGTTGTACAAGCTGCCGAAAATGACTTTGCGAAATACGATCTCTTCGAGAATGGGACCGATAATCGAACTGATGACTACGATTGTTGGAAATAACTTGATTAACTGTAAAATCCGCTGTGTATTCTCTGATCCGGGATTGATGCCAATAATCTGTTCCAGCATGCTTGCAAAAATCTGGGCAAAGAAGGCCATAAAAATCCCGCCGATTGCCCAAGCAAACGATTCTGCAACAGGGAGCGGCTCCGACTTTTCTATCTTGGTGTACTTCTCGTTTTTTCTGAGAAGAAAAAGGACAATGGCCAAACCCACACTAAAAGAGAACAAAATCCAGTAACCAACCGCATTCACTCTCATTTCCTGCGGATCAATATGAAGCACGTTCGTTCCGATTTGGAAGAAGAGCGGTGTTCCAATAAAAGTGGACAACTGCATAGCGATAAAAGTCAATACGATCCATACATACTTTTTATTCATGAAAATAATGAATCCCCTTCATATATATCAAACATAAGTACTATTTTACTCTTAAAGGAACATCCTTTCAAACTGCGCGGCTTAAGCCCCAATCAGGAACAGCACGAAAGGGATCGTCAGCAAGCTGATCAGCGTCGTTGCCAAAGTTGTAAAAGAAACAAGATCCGGTTCGGTATCGAACTGGATGGCAAACATCGTCGTATTGGCTGCTACCGGCATTGCCGATTGCAAAATCAAAACAGCCTTGATTAATTCATTAACCGGGAAAAAATGCAGAATGATGACTGCAATGATCGGAGAAACGACCATTCGAATGACAGTGCCGGCAGATGCAAACCGGTAGGCAACCCGTTTCCGTTCGATTGCGGCAAGCTGCATGCCCAGTACAAGCATGACGGTTGGAATGGAAGCATCTGCCACAAGGTCAACCGCATTTAAAAGGGTTCCCGGAATAGTAACCGAAAATACTTGCAGCACAAGTCCAATAACAGCCCCGTGGATCACCGGCATGCGAATCACTCTTTGCAGTGATTCTTGAAGACTGGCCTGCTCTTTTCCGCCAATCGAAGCAAAAAAGATTCCAATTGTATTCATCAGGAAAGACTGAAAAACCATCACAATAACCGCATAATCGAACCCCACCGCTCCCAGCGCAAACAGAACGACAGGCGCCCCGTAATTGCCGCTGTTCGGGAAGGCCCCGCCCAGTATCATCGCCGATAGTTGCGGACGCCCGGCCCCCATCATTTTGCTTGTCATCCAAACAATCAAAATCAAAGAAACGGTCAGCAACAGGCAAAACAAAAATATGTAAAGATAATCAATGGTTAATGCATGTGTATAAAAGGTCCGGAATGCCAGAAAAGGAGACATCAAATAGAGTGCTGCGGTCGAAATGGAGCGAATATCAAACCCTATCATTTTTTGTCCCATAAATCCTGTAAAAAATATTAAGAAAACCGGCAAAATGATCATCATTAAATCCATTTATCGTCATCCTTATCTATGTATCTCCTATTATCATATCAAAATCTCTGTCGGAACGGGGAATGTACTTGTTTGACATGTCGATCAGATGGAGGAATGTTTCCTCAAAAAAAAGCATCCAAACCTGCAATGATTTGGATGCCGTAAAAACTAGAGCACTTTACTCAAAAACGCTTTTGTCCGCTCGCTTTTCGGGTGGCTAAATACTTCATCGGGGGTGCCTTCTTCAACCAAAAGCCCCTGATCCATAAATAATACCCGGTCTCCCATTTCTCTTGCAAATCCCATCTCATGTGTCACGACCACCATCGTCATTCCTTCAACTGCCAGCTGTTTCATGACATCCAGCACTTCTTTGACCATCTCGGGATCGAGCGCGGATGTCGGTTCGTCAAACAGCATGACTTTCGGCTTCATTGCCAGAGCCCTTGCAATCGCCACGCGCTGCATCTGTCCTCCGGAAAGCTGCTCGGGATACGCATTGGCCTTATCGCCAAGCCCCACTTTTTGAAGCAGCTGATGCGCCAGTTCCTTTGCATCATGCTGGTTCATTCCCCGGATCTTGACCGGAGAGATTGTAATATTATCCAGCACGGTCATATGGGGAAAAAGATTAAATTGCTGGAACACCATTCCGACTTCTTTGCGAATCTCATTGATATCTGTTTTTGGGTCATTCACTTTGACACCGTCAATATAAACAGTCCCATCCGTAATCTCTTCCAATAGATTGATGCATCTTAAAAAGGTACTTTTCCCGGAACCGCTCGGGCCGATCACACATATGACTTCTTTTTCCTTTACTTCATAGTCGATTCCTCTCAATACTTCCAAATCTCCAAACGATTTACATAATCTTTCCACTTTTATCATCTGGTTACCCTCCTGCCGACGGTGAACGGCCAAATGAGAATACCCGTCTTTTTTGTGTTGGGATATAACTGTTGCTGAACCGCTTTTCTACGTATGCGATAATTTTTGTAAAAACATACGTGAGCAACAAGTATAAAATGGCAACCGTTATGTAAGGCTCCCAAAATCTGGCGTAAGCGCCCGCAACGACTTTGCCGGCGTATAATAAATCGTTCGCGGCAATGACCGTTACGAGTGAGGAATCTTTTAATAATGCGATCAATTCATTTCCAAGGGGCGGAACCATTCGCCGGAACGCCTGCGGCAAAATAATGTATCTCATCGCCGTTTTATGCGGCATTCCAAGCGACCTTGCCGCTTCCATCTGGCCCCGCTCAATCGACTGGATGCCAGCACGGATGATTTCCGCATTGTAAGCGGCGCAGTTCAGCATAAGAGCAATGGATCCCGAGACGAAATACCCCAAAGAATGGCCGAAAATCGTCGGGATGACTGCCAAGTGAATGAGTAAAATTTGCACAAGCAACGGGGTGCCGCGGAAAAAATCTACATAATATTTACAAGGATAGTAGATCCATTTTTTTTTGGACAGCTTTCCCATGGCAAATATTAACCCCAAAATGATTCCGCCGATATAACCAATCGCAGTGAGACTAAGGGTTACCCAAATCCCCCGGATAAACAATTCCTTATAATTCCAGATCATATCCAGCCGAACAATATCTAAAAAGTCGATAATAACCACCTCCTGATGTGAGTACGCGTCTGAAGATTAATAACCATCCGATTACTCGACATCAAAGCCGGTGATTTCTTTTAATTTGCCATTCTCTTTAATTTTTTCAATTCCTTCGTTCAGCAAATCAATTATTTCCTGGTTTCCTTTTTTAACCATTAGTCCATAATACTCTTTTTCAAAGCTGTCATCTTCAATCACTTTCAATTTTTTATCGGGATTATTTTTCAGGTATTCGTTGACAACCGAGTTATCCCCTACAGAAGTGTCGGCATTGCCATTCAGCATTTCCTCGATGGCAAGCGGCATTGTTTCTGCAGCGATAATATTTGAGTTTGTATTCCCCAAAAGTCCTTTTACAACCTCGTGTCCCGTTGTGTTAATCTGTACGGAAACCTTCTTGTCCTTTAAGTCTTTAAACTTGGTTATATCCGAATCTTCCGGAACCAGTATGACTTGTTTGGCAATGTAATAAGGTTCTGTAAAATCAAATTCCTTTTTTCGATCATCCGTAATCGTAATCGAAGAAACGGCAAAATCAACCTCGCCATTTTTTACTGCAGGGAAAAGCGGCTCCCAGCCAATATTTTTAAACTCTACTTCAACACCAACCTCTTCTGCAATCGCTTTCACAATATCGATGTCGATACCGACGATATTTCCGCTGCTATCCATGGACTCCATAGGTGCGTATGTAGCATCCGTTCCAACGATGAGTTTCTTTGTCTCTCCGCCTTCGCTTGCAGTTCCCTCTTCTTTCTTCCCCGCATTCTCCGAGCCGCCAGTGCCGCAGCCAAACAAGACGAGACTCAAGCAAACCAACAAAAAACCTAAAGGCCAAAGACGCCTGCCTTTTTTCATAAATGGTTTCCCCCTTCGCTGTTTTTGTATGTACATCTGAAGCCTGCCATTTTTTTGCCACTTCAGACGATTACTACAATTATAAGCGAATTGGACAGGCTAATCAATAAGACAAAGAAGGAAGGATAGATTGGACGAATCAAAAAAACACATCCAAAAGATGCTAATATCCAGCATGTATGTCCCTAACAACATGTCGAAAATAGTAAAAAACTTTTTCATTAAAAATTTTGAGGTTTCCGCTTGCAAAAGCAAACCAAATTATTTAATATTATATCTGGGTTAGCACTCACTGGATGCGAGTGCTAATAAAAATAAACTTACATATTATTAAGGAGGTTGTTTCACTTGTTAAAACCACTTGGGGATCGTGTGATTATCGAGCTTGTGGAGTCGGAAGAAAAAACAGCGAGCGGCATTGTACTTCCTGACACAGCCAAAGAAAAACCACAGGAAGGAAAAGTAGTTGCCGTAGGCACGGGACGTGTTCTTGACAGCGGTGAGCGCGTACCGCTTGAAGTTTCCGAAGGCGACAACATTATCTTCTCTAAATATGCTGGTACAGAAGTGAAATACCAAGGTACAGAATACTTGATTTTGCGTGAATCTGATATATTGGCTGTTATTGGCTAATGATAAGCGATTTTTCATACGAAAAAAACTTAACGATCGATAAGGAGGCATTTTATCAATGGCAAAAGAGATTAAGTTTAACGAAGAAGCGCGCCGTGCACTGCTACGCGGAGTAGATCAACTGGCTGACGCCGTTAAAGTGACTTTGGGGCCAAAAGGACGCAACGTCGTTCTTGAGAAAAAATTCGGTTCTCCATTAATTACAAATGACGGTGTAACGATTGCCAAAGAAATCGAGTTTGAAGATGCTTTTGAAAACATGGGAGCCAAGCTTGTATCTGAAGTGGCAAGCAAAACAAACGATGTAGCAGGGGACGGTACAACAACTGCTACAGTACTTGCACAAGCCATGATTCGCGAAGGCTTGAAAAACGTTACAGCCGGCGCAAATCCGGTCGGCGTCCGCAAAGGAATCGAAAAAGCGGTTGCCACTGCCGTGGAAGAGCTCCACAACATTTCCAAACAAATTGAGGACAAAGAGTCCATCGCTCAAGTTGCTGCCATTTCTTCCGGCGACGAAGAAGTTGGCCAATTGATCGCAGAAGCAATGGAGCGTGTTGGAAACGACGGCGTCATCACGGTTGAAGAGTCCAAAGGATTCACAACGGAGCTGGACGTAGTAGAAGGTATGCAATTCGACCGCGGATATGCATCTCCTTACATGGTGACCGACTCTGATAAAATGGAAGCCGTTCTTGAAGATCCGTATATCTTAATCACCGATAAAAAGATCTCGAACATTCAGGACGTTTTACCGCTCCTTGAACAAGTCGTACAACAAAGCAAGCCATTATTGATCATTGCCGAAGATGTTGAAGGTGAAGCATTGGCTACGCTTGTTGTGAACAAACTTCGCGGAACTTTCAACGCAGTGGCTGTCAAAGCTCCCGGATTCGGTGACCGCCGCAAAGCCATGCTTGAAGATATTGCCATCTTGACTGGCGGTGAAGTCATCACGGAAGATCTTGGACTTGACCTGAAAACGGCATCTATGCAATCTCTCGGACGCGCTTCGAAAGTGGTCGTTTCCAAAGAAAACACAACAATCGTGGAAGGTGCGGGTGAATCTGCAAACATCGCAGGCCGCGTAAACCAAATTCGTGCGCAATTGGAAGAAACAACTTCCGAGTTCGACAAGGAAAAACTTCAAGAGCGCTTGGCTAAATTGGCTGGCGGCGTAGCTGTCATCAAAGTCGGTGCCGCAACTGAAACAGAATTGAAAGAGCGCAAGCTTCGCATCGAAGACGCATTGAACGCTACTCGTGCTGCTGTTGAAGAAGGAATCGTTTCCGGTGGTGGAACAGCCCTTGTCAATGTGTACAACAAAGTCGCTGAAATCCAAGGTGAAGACGATGTCGCTACAGGTGTCAGAATCGTTCTGCGCGCACTCGAAGAGCCAGTACGTCAAATCGCTCAAAACGCCGGCCTCGAAGGATCCGTCATCGTTGACCGTCTGAAAAAAGAAGAAGTCGGTATCGGATTCAACGCTGCAAACGGCGAATGGGTAAACATGATCGACGCTGGTATCGTTGACCCAACAAAAGTAACTCGCTACGCACTCCAAAACGCTGCTTCCGTTGCGGCTATGCTTCTCACTACTGAAGCAGTTGTGGCCGACAAGCCGGAAGAAAACGCAGGTGGCCCCGGCGCCGGCATGCCTGACATGGGCGGAATGGGCGGCATGATGTAATTTCATGCCCCTAAACCTTGATTTATCAAGGGTTTCGCCATTTGGTTTCCTGTTATTCGACAAAAAACTAACAGAAAACTAACTTTTTCACTGAGAAAGTTTTAAAAAGACCTCCCATAAGTTCGCTGAACTTATGGGAGGTCTTTTCTTCGATATTTTTGGTTTTTATATAGATGTTTTCCTTAGTATGAACGGCATATCAACGCTCTCCCTTATAGGGCGCTATCCCAAAACAAAGGATAGCGCCCATTTTCATTTCAGGGCCATTTATTCGAATAAGACTTTCGAACAAAAGAGATAATAAATGACACATTATATTATGTGGGGGTTCTGATGATGGATAAAAGAAAGGTTTTATCATTTAGTACTTTAGTTATTCCCTGGTTAACTACCCATTCATGGAGAAATTGTTCGCTTTCCTTCAGTTACATCATTTAACGAGGAGGATTTAGATTGAAGAAAGTTCTGAAATCCCAATTGTTAATGGCAGCCGGTATACTCATTATCCTAAGTGGTTTGTTCCCGGGGACTTCAACAGTGTTTGCTGCAGAAAACAAAAAACAATGGACGTCGATTGATGTAAAAGCGATGACATTTAATCTAAGATTCAAAAATAACAATGATTCCTCGCCGCACACTTGGAATGAAAGGGTTCCTGCAATCAGAAGACTGATTAACATGGAGAAACCAGATATCATCGGGGCACAAGAAGTGTCACATACGCAACTGCAAGATTTAAAAAATAATTTGCCCAATTATAATTGGGTTGGCGGAAATCGCAGAGAATACTCTGCTATTTTTTATAAAGAGAAAGAATACAGCATACTGGAGTATGACCACTTTTGGTTATCCGATACACCCGGAGTAATTGGTTCAAAAACATGGGGCAATAAAATTCCAAGAATGGTTGCCTGGGTAAAGTTTCTTGATAAAAAAAGCAATAAACAGTTCTATTTCGTCAATACACATTTTGATCATCAATCTGCCAAGGCAAGAAAAAAAAGTGCAGAGTTGATTCTCAAATTAACAAAAAAATTTGATCCGGAGTTACCGGTTATTTTAACAGGTGATTTCAATGCTGAACCAGACAGTCTCCCCCATCAAATTTTAACAAGTGATGGAGGGTATGATGATTTATGGGAAACAGCTAAGACAAGAATTAATGAAGACTTAGGAACGTTTAACGGTTTTGACGACCCTACTGGTAAAGGACCTGACAAGCGCATTGACTGGATTCTCGGGAAAGGAAACCTTACAGCTAATGAAATTGAGATCGTTAACGATCAGAAGAATGGCCAATTTCCAAGTGATCATTTCCCGGTGCTTGCCGACATATCCTTAACTTACAACAAATAAGAGAACAAAAGGAGCCAAGACCATTGACATAAATGAATGGTGCTTGGCTTTTAAAATTGGCAAAGATTAGATCCACAACCGGGCGCCCGATTGTGGAGCAACGCTGTTAGGAAATGATCAAACCTTTTGAATAAATGGTATACTAACGTAAAGGATAGGTGATGTAGGAGGGGATTGGCATGCATTTATATCACAAGGGCACATTCTCATTGGAAGAGTATTGGAAAATCCGTGAAAATAATGATGCATTATTGGAGTATATCGATGGATTTATTTACATGTCCCCATCACCATCGACGAAACACCAGCGGGTGTCTGGAAAAATTCACCGTGGATTTGGGAACTTCTTTGAGGGCAGTCCGTGTGAAGCTTTTTCTGCTCCCTATGACATCGAATTGAAAAATGAAAACATAGAAGGATCGAAAATTGTCATGCCTGACATCAGCGTTATTTGTGATCCAAGTGGTTTTACTGATGCAAGATATATAGGTGTTCCAGATTTGATTGTGGAAATTCTTAGTCCCTTAAACCAGTCGCACGATCTGGTCACGAAACTTAATCTTTATATGAACTATGGAGTGAAAGAATATTGGATTGTCAATCCGATGCTTGACACGATCACTGTTTATGCCTTGAATGAGGATGAGATGTATGAGCAACATGACGTCAAAACGAGTACTGGCCTCATTACCTCCAAACTTTTCGCCGGTTTTCAATTGAATTTGACAGATATTTTTTAAATAAAAAAGCGCAGGGATTATGGTTAGAGGTGAAGTGAAGAATTTAAAAGTCGTGCGCTAATTGTGTCCACTTTTGTTTTAAAGGACCAGTTTATTGAAGTCCAAATTATAGCGCTGCATTTTCCAGGAAGGAGTTGATATACATCACCATTTTTGTTGAGGTTTTAAGAGTAATAGCAAGCGTGTTACTTATTTTTAGTTCAGCTTTCTATTTACGGCATTTGGATAAAACTAGAAGGCAAAGAAAACTTTCAGCCTCTGAACTCACCATGTACATAGTCATACAGATTGCATATGGTCTCTTTACAATCAGTTTATTGATTTCGGTATTTATTTTTTGATTATTGCAGGAACGAATACACGAATAAACCCTCTTTATTCCACAATCGGGGCTTTTCCCTCATAGGGATTAGCCCCTATAACCACATGGTTGAGATAAACCACCATCACAAGGCGTCGTGAATATCTTATCATAAAATTAATTCAGTGAGGCAAGAGAATCTATCGCGTGAAAGTCGCGTTGTCAAGGGTACCAGTTCATTATATCCACTTGGATCAACCGGAAGCAGTCATAGAGTGGTTGAAATGCTTGAGAAACTATAATAATACTAATATACGTTTGGGAATCTGTGTCCATGAACGGACTTTCCATATTTGCTAAAATGATAGGCAGCAGATTGCACTTAGGTTGGTGAAGAGAATGAAGCAATTTCCCGCAGGGATTACATTTTGTTATCCGTGGCGCAGTTATCAACGCAAGGTATTGGAACATCTGGAAACACATTTGGAAAACAATCATTTACATCTTGTTGCTCCGCCGGGGTCAGGAAAAACGGTACTTGGCCTGGAGGTCATGCTGCGGTTGAATAAACCGACGCTCATTGTGTCCCCGACACTTGCCATTCGAAATCAGTGGGTCGACCGCTTTACGGAGTTGTTCCTGCAAAAGCCGGACCAGCCTGAATGGATTTCGACGGATTTGAGGAATCCGGCTTTTGTGACGGTGACTACTTATCAAGGGCTGCATGCCTTATTGGACAGCAAGGAAAAAGAGGCGGGCAGCGATTCGGATCTGGATGATTTTGATCAGGAACAGAATGAGATTGAGATTGAGGCTTCTGTGAAAGAAGAGGCATTGGAAAAGTTGCTTCGGCAAAATTTTCAAACGCTGATCCTGGACGAAGCGCATCATCTGAGGACGAGCTGGTGGAAAACGACTATGAAGTTTCGTGATCAGTTGGATCATCCGGCAGTCGTTGCATTGACTGCCACGCCGCCATACGATGTAAATTCGGCAGAATGGGATAAATATATTGAATTGTGCGGGCCCATCGATGAGGAAATCGATATTGCAGCATTAGTCAGGGAAGGCGATCTGTGTCCTCACCAGGACTATGTTTGGATGTCTGTACCCACCCCGAAGGAAGCGGGGCCGATCCGTGCATATCGCGATGAAGTAACGCAGTTTATCCAAGAGCTGAAAGAAAATGACGAGTTGGTAAGGCTCCTGGAAAATCATCCATGGATGGAATCGGAAGAATATATCGAAGAGAAGTTGGCGAATTATGGGTATTTTATTTCCATTATTTTATTTTTAAAAGAGGTTGGCAGCGACCGTTGGCAATCGCCCTTTCAACAAATGGAAGAAAAACTGACAGACTTGCCGACGTTTACCGTAGAGTGGATGGAAGAATTGCTTGGCGGGCTCCTCTATCGCGATCCACATGTGGATGTGAAAAACGAGCCGGCAAAAAGCATCAGAAAAAGATTATCCGGAATCGGGGCGCTTGACCGGAGGAATGTCCGTTTGACAGCAACGAAAGCGATGCAGCGGACTTTATTGCAAAGTGCTTCAAAGCTGCAAAGCATAACGGACATCGTTTCGTTTGAAAAGCAAGCGCAAGGGGATGGACTCCGGCTCGTTGTGTTGGCTGACTATATCTATAAAGACGACTTGCCAAAAGCGGATCAAGATCTGAAAACCCTCAATCGGCTGGGTGTTATTCCGATTTTTGAAACTTTGAGAAGGCAATTGAAAAATCGCTGCCGGCTCGGTGTTTTAACCGGATCGATCGTGATCATTCCAACCCAAGCAGTCCCCCAATTGCATTCATTCGGCTTGGATTTTTCGGCACAGCCATTGCAGATCGATCCGGCATATAGTGAAGTAATTGTCGCCGGAGCGTCCAGGCAAGAGATTGTCAAAGTTATAACAGCCATCTTTTCGGAAGGGCATATCGATACGCTTGTGGGCACTACAGCCCTGCTGGGGGAAGGATGGGATGCGCCCAGCGTAAACACGCTCATTTTGGCCTCCTATGTCGGATCATTCATGTTGACCAATCAAATGAGGGGAAGGGCGATCCGATCGGACAAGGCTAATCCTCAAAAATGCGCCAACATTTGGCACCTGGTATGTGTTGATCCAATCACGTTTGATGGAGGATACGATTATTCCTCTTTGGTCAGGCGGTTTAAATCATTGAGCGGATTGGATGAGGACTTGCCGATTATCGTTTCGGGGATAGAGCGCCTCAGGTTTCCGTCGCCGCCATATTCAACCAAAAAAACAAAGGACGTCAATCATCTCATGATGAAGCGGGCAACGAAAAAGCCGGATTTATTTGAAAGGTGGCAGGAGGCAACCAATCTCGGTGAAAAGAAAAGAGAACAAGTGGATGCGGGAAGGGAATCTGTTCCGAGACCATTTTTATTCCGGCATACATTGAGAACGTTGCAGATTATCACGGCATCCATCATCATAGGCACATTGTACGAAGCCGCCGTGGCAAGCGCTAATAGAGGGTCTGACAACCTGTTGCCCGTGCTGGCTATTGCATTCGTTGCGGGAGTGATATTTTCTGCACCTTATTGGTGGAAGGCTGTCCGGATTTTGGCCGGCAATGCAACGATTGAATCAAGTTTACAAACCGCAGGTCAGATCATTTATGAAGTCCTGTATGAGATCGGCAGCATCGAAACACCGCCGGATCAAAATAAAGTAGTGGCGGAGGAATTGCCAAACGGCATGATCAGTTGTTCCCTTGAAAGAGGGACACCCTACGAACAAAAGCTATTTTTGCAATCCTTGCAGCAGTTTCTTGATCCCATAGAAAATCCCAGATATATTCTTCATCGGACGTCGGGGAACAAGAGGGTTGCCCGCCATGATTACCATGCCATCCCTGATGAAATTGGGCGCAAAAAGGAGTATGTGGAGCTTTTTGTAGAGAAGTGGGAAAAGAAAATCGGACGGGCATGCGCCATTTTTACAAGAAATGTGGAAGGCAGAAAGCTATTGTTAAAAGCGCGGGTCAAAGCGATGTCCGGGAAGTTTGTCAAGCGGTCGGAACGAAGGAGTGTCTGGAAATAACAGGGTGGATGTATTCCCAGAACTCCGGTATATCGTTTTCCGGCTTGTTCCCTCCGTTACGTCATATGCTAATCTAAAATTATGATCATTACGGAGGGTGGTTTTTTTAGAAAGTAATGACCAATGTTTACAATTGGAGAGTTTGGAAGAAAAGCAAGGATAACAGTCAGAACATTACGGTTTTATCAGGAATTAGAGTTATTTATACTTTCGCGGCATAAATTTCCGCTAAATGCCTTCAAGTAGCTGTGAAGTTTTTGCCAAAGGGATCCATCCTTTCAGCAGTGCACCTCCATCCGGATGATTTCCAGCTGTCAGATCGCCACCGTGTTGTCGAATGATTCGTTTGGAAATCGCCAACCCTAATCCGGCTCCTCCAGTCGATCGGCTTCTTGAAACTTCCCCGCGATATAGTGGTTCAAAAGCGCGGCGGAGTTCCTCTGCGGAAAACCCCTTCCCTGTATCCCGAACGGTAAAGATTGCTTGATCCACGTCCTTATAGCACTGAACAACAATTTCGCCACTCCCTGGTGTATGTCTTACCGCATTATCCAAAAGGTTGTTTATGGCGCGTTCCAATAGGTACGGGTCGCCGCTAATGATACAGTTATGTTCAAAAGCGCTCTCAACGATGTGAATATTTTTTTGTTGTGCTAACGGTCTTAGGGTATGAATCGACTGTTTTAGGACTTGTGATAGGTCAACCATTTTTTTGTTAAGCTTCTTCTCGAAGGTTTCCGCCTTGGTCAAAGTAAAAAGATCCTCCACCAGCCGATCCAACTGGGCTGATTTTTCTTTGCAAACCGCTACATACTTTGCCATTTTCTCAGGCGATTGGGCAATCCCTTGCTCCAATCCATCCAAATAGCCCCGGAGGGCGAATAAGGGTGTGCGTAAATCATGCGCAACAGCAGCAATCAAGAATCGGCGTTCATCTTCCAGTTCAACCTGTTTTTGAAACGATTCTTTGAGTTCCGCAACCATTACTTGAAAACCGTTGCGGACTTCAGCAATTTCCGTAATCCTGGACGAAGGCAATTTTACATTAAAATCTTCTTTTGAAAGTTTGCGGGCACCAAGACTTAATTGTTCAAGAGGGTTTATGATCAATCGTTTCATGGCAAGTCCGATGATCAAAAAAGCGATGATTAAGCCCGTGAAAGCCGCTATCATTGGAATCACTCTTGAATTTGACTGGTAAATGGCCACCCTGCCTATTACGTTTCCATCCTGAATGACCGAAAACTCCTCCGTTTCCTTAAATCCCTGTTTAGCACTTGTTTGATAAATCACCTTATTCGCTTCCGAAAAAATCGATACACCCATGTTCATTTTTTGCAAATGATGATTCAGTTGGTTTTGCCAAGCCGGGTCCGTCCAATTTTCCGAATTGGCTTCAATCAGTTGAATCGTCTCATCCAGGTTGTTTTGTTGGGAATCAGTCATTTCAAAACGGAATGTTTTGGTCTCAACAAAATGTGCAACTACCAGAAAGATCCATGGCATAAGAAATATAAAAAATAAACTAAGCATGGTAAATTTTCGAATGCGAATTGTCTTCATATTATTCTCCTATAAAGCGATAGCCAATTCCCCAAACATTAACGATCAATTGTGGATCATTCGGATCTTCTTCTATTTTCTCGCGAAGTCTGCTGACATGAACGCGGACCGTATGTTTATCGCCAACGCCCTCCCAAAATTTTTCGAGCAATTGCTCATACGTAAATACATGCTTGGGGTACTCGGCAAACAATCGCAGCAATTCATATTCTTTCGGTGTAAGAGCAATCAGTCTGTCATCTATCCAGACTTCTCTAGTAGATAAATCCAACGTAAGGCTTCCGTAATTTACGACTTTTCTTTTCACTTCCTGTTGAATATTAGAGCGGCGTAAAACAGCTTTCACACGGGCGACAACCTCGCCGGGGGAAGCCGTTTTGACAATATAATCATCGCCTCCAAGCACCAAACCGCGAACCTTGTCTACATCATCACTGCGTGCGCTCAAGAACAGAATGGGTACGTTGCTTTCCTCCCGAATCTGCCGGCATAAGTCGAATCCATTTTGACCAGGCATCATGATGTCAAGGATGATGCAATGAATGGTATTTTGGGCAAACACGGTTAGTGCTTGGGAGCTGTCAAACGCCGTTTTTACTTGAAAACCTTCATTTTCTAAAAAATCACTTAGTAATTCAACTATACTTTGGTCATCGTCCACGATTAAAACCGTCTGCTTCATGCATGTCACACCTTTTCGAAGACTTGCGCCCGGGAACATTGATTCCATTATGTTAAGTAAAGTTTATCATTTTTTCTACTAATCACAATGCAGGGAGACATGTTGTGATCGTTTCTTGATTGTTTTGTGACACTTTCTCAGCCTTCTTTGAGATATTTCATTGTTATGATCTTTCTGTGAGGAGATGATGTGCATATTTTAAATGGGAGGCTAAGGCCATGTTCAAATTGTTTTATTTGATGGATTTGATTTATTGGAGTTATTGCACCATATGAAGTATTTACAGAAGCAGCTTTGGTACATTCCGGTGAAGGACTTACCGTTGAGCTTGTTTCCGCAAAAGGCAAGCGAATGGTGACAAGCGGCGTAAATGAATTAAAACTGCAAGCAAGCGGCAAAGCGGATTTGTCTCGAAAAGGGATCGTTTTTGTCCTGGAGCATCAGGTACCGTTGATGATCATGGACCTGATTCTATACCGAAAAAATTATTACAAGCCACTGAAACAGGATTAAGTAAACTGCTAAAAGGGGCCATGGAAATGCCGGATAAACTCGTTTCCACAGTTTGCGGCGGCTCGCTCATTTTAGCAATGGATGGTTTATTGAAGGACCATCATGCTGTAACGCACCATTTAGGCATGGGACTTTTAAGTGCCACTGGCGCTATAGCAGCTAATGCCAGAATTGTGGATGAAGGCGATCTCGTTACGGGCGGTGGCGTTACCTTCGGGCCTTGATGCTGCCTGCGTCTAAAGTCACAGGGCAGAGAATTTGTTAAACGGGGTGTTATGTATGTATTCGTTACTCGTATTTTTACATGTTTTGGGTGCTTTATTTCTTGGCAGCTTTTTAGTGTTACCATTTGCAATTCATAACCTGTATAGCCGAACAGGTAAAGAATTAATGGCTTCGCTTCACACCATTTTAAGCTTTACTCGCGCAGGACATTACGCGTTAATAATTTTATTCCTGACAGGCGGGGGGCTGGTGATAGGATATTCAGCTTTCCCTTCAATCCCCTGGGTTGTGATTGCCGGGCTTTTTCTAATTGTTATAGGCGGTCTTATCGGAATGATTGGAAAAGAATTGAAACATATTTATTTTGAAGAAAAGCCGGCAGAAAGATTATTGGAACGAATGGCAAAGTTAAAAGGTTATAGCTGGCTGACAGGACTAACCATTGTTGCTGCTTTATTTGTTATGACAAATCGTCAACTTTTTTCTTAATAGGGGCAGGTTAGAATGAAAAAATTTATTTGGATAACAATTCCGTTTTTCGCGCTCATGTGGGTGTTACATACATTTTCAAAAAATTTTATGGTAGATCCAAGTTTAGAAACGTTTATTTCTCGGAAGGATCAAATACTGGCAGACGAATCCCTTTGGTTGCTCATGATTCGTATTCATATTTCTCTTGCCATTATTTCCTTAATGACAGGTCCTTTGGGAGCTATCAAAGCAATACGGGCCAAGTCTTCCAGTTTTCACCGTTGGAATGGTCGCATATATATCCTGTCGATTATATTTAATTTCATTCCCGGAGTTTATGTCTCGTTTTTTGCAACAGGGGGATGGTTAAGCACAGCTGGGTTTCTTATTTTAAATGCATTATGGCTTGGAACAACGATCCTTGGTTATTGGTATATTAAAAGAGGAAAGATCATGCTGCATAGTCAATGGATTACCAGAAGCTTCTTGCTTTCATTTGCCAATATGACGATTTATATCATTGTTTCTCTCTCACATAACGTAATAGGTTACTCCTACGGAACTTCCTACACGATAGCAGTTTGGCTATGCTGGATGATCAACCTAATAATAGCCGAATGGATCATTCGTAAGAAGGCATTCTTATAAGCAATCACCTTAAGAAAAGTTTAGGATTGTGCGGTCAGAATCCTCCACATTTCAATGGGGAGATGAATGACCGCCTTCTTTGCACTATTTGAATGACTATATGTATGAAAAACAAACCAAATCTTAAACACGCTAGAACTTGTGTATATAACGTGAACTATCACATTGTATGGTCTGTGAAATATCGCAGAAAAGTTTTAACATGTGAAATTGAAAAGTATCTAAAAGAACTTTTTCAAGAAATTGCAAAGGAAAAAGGCTTTGAAGTAATGATGATGGAGGTAGGTGAACAAGATCATATTCATGTATTTGCTTCTGCACATCCAAAGATAGCACCGTCTTATATTGTCAAAATGTTGAAAGGGATTTCGGGCAGGAAATTATTTTTACAATTCCCTGAAATCAAACAAAAATTATGGAAAGGACATTTATGGAATAGTAGCTTTTATCTTGAAACAGTAGGCTCCATTAGCGAAGATGTCATAAAAAAATATATTGAAAAACAATCAAAAAGGGGGTGAATAGCTATGATTCGAGCTTCTTATTTTGTGTATAAACCAAATGATGAAATAAATA